>NZ_QRHU01000040.1:0-4774 GCF_003470945.1 Collinsella sp. AM23-17
AAATGGTTCGATGTCTGCCCGGATGCGACACTGAATGTGTCCATCCTCGCAGTTTCCGGTTCTCAAGGTGCACGCTCTGCGGCTCATCCGGTCCGACCGGGCCGCGCGGCAAGGAGATATATTGCCAGACCACGAAGCCCTGTGGGACGTCAATTCCACTCTTCACAAGTCCTACACAACATATTGCTTTCTATAGGTAATAGAAAGACTGGTGCGGATCTTCCGCACGTATCAGATGATGACCCTTTGGTTCAGGAATATATAGAGATCGGTCACCTATAAGTGTTTATCTACCCGCGCTTTTAGCAATGTAAACCGCGCTTCAGATAAAAAGAGGGAGCGCCGCGCACAACGCGACACTCCCCTAGCGATTCAAGAGAATCTATTAGGCCTCTAGAGCCTTCTTGGCGATGGTGGCCAGCTCGTTGAAGGACTCGATGTCCTCGTAAGCCATCTGAGCCAGGACCTTGCGGTCGAGCTCGATGCCGGCAACCTTCAGGCCGTGCATGAACTGAGAGTAAGAGATGTCGTTCAGACGAGCAGCAGCGTTGATACGAGTAATCCAGAGAGAACGGATCTCGCGCTTCTTGTTGCGGCGATCACGATACTGATACTGCAGGGAGTGCTGGACCTGCTCTTTAGCATGCTTGTAAGTACGCGAAGCGGCACCGTAGTAACCCTTCGCACGGTGCATAACGGTACGGCGCTTCTTCTTGGCGGCAACAGCGCGCTTAATACGTGCCATGTTCTATCAACTCCTAGACGGTAAAACGAAAAACGGGAACGCGAACTTAGGCGAGACGCGACTTGATGACCTTGCGGTCGGCAGCGGCGATCTCGGTCTCCTGACGGAAGCCACGCTTACGCTTGGTGGACTTCTTGCTCAGGATGTGGCTCTTGAAAGCCTTGGCGCGCATAAGCTTGCCGGTACCAGTCTTGCGGAAACGCTTCTTGGTGCCGCTGTGGGACTTCATCTTAGGCATGAAATACTCCTTAATCGGTTACAGAACACTAGTTACTTGGTATCGCTTGCCGCTTTATCCTCATCGAAGGCGCCCTTAATCGGGGCGAGCAGCATAAGCATGTTACGGCCTTCCATCTTAGGCTTGGACTCGACCGTAGCGTAAGGCTTGAGATCCTCGGCGAGACGCTCGAGAACGTTAAGACCCTGCTCCGGATGAGCCATCTCACGGCCGCGGAACATGATGGTGATCTTAACGCGTGCGCCCTTCTTGAGGAAACGCAGAACGTGGCCCTTCTTGGTCTCGTAATCGCCAACGTCGATCTTGGGTCGGAACTTCATTTCCTTGACCTCGACCTTGGACTGGTTCTTACGAGCGGCCTTGGCCTTCATGGCCTGCTGGTACTTGAACTTACCGTAGTCCATGACCTTGCAGACCGGCGGCTCCGCGTTGGGAGCGATCTCGACCAGGTCGAGACCCTGATCGTCAGCGACGCGCTGGGCATCGCGGATGGCGAACAGGCCGAGCTGTGAGCCATCGACGCCAATCAAACGGCACGAAGATGCAGTGATCTCGTCGTTGATGCGGGTGTCATCAGACTTAGCTATTTTCCCTACCTCCATTCATAAAAAAATAACCCGGCGCTTCTTTGCAACCAGGTCGTACACATAGACTTCCTCGATTTGAGGAAGGGAATCTAAGTTGTATGACCAGTCAGCTGCTCATTGGCGCCAAAAGGTGGGAACCCTCGGGTTCCTCTTTAGGGCATTGCGGGAACAACGCCTTGCGAATAATAACACGTACCGCGCGTTATCACATTACGTACACGAAAAAGGGGGCCTTGACCCCCTTGAACGCTCGCTTGCATGAATGGTGCCCGAGGCGAGACTCGAACTCGCACGTTGTTGCCAACGGTGGATTTTGAGTCCACTGCGTCTGCCAATTCCGCCACTCGGGCACGTAATGCGTGAGTTAGTTTATCACAGCTTTCTGTTGATTAGTCCGAAAATGGAACTTCAAGCATTTCGATGAGTTCGACCGAGCGGAGCATCTCGCGCCGACGGCATCCGCGACCGTCGACCGAAGCCTCACCCATCTGGTTATCGTAAGGGTCCTCGCGCATGCCGTCGAAAGCAGGCACAAATTCAGCCTGGAATCGATTATTGGCCACCATGCGCCACGGGTCGAGATTGCCAAAGTAGTGACGACGACGCCACTCCTCCCCCATCCTGCGTGCCGAGGAACCAAACGATACGTCGGCGTTAAGCCAACCGGTCTGTGGAGTATAGAACTCAGCCCAATCGTGCGGCCCCACCGAATCGGGCGCAACATACAGGCCGCTCTGCCAACGGGCAGGAACGCCCGCAATGCGGCACATGGTGATAAACGTGAGCGCCATAACGCCGCAATCGCCGCGGAGCGAGTGCACACAGTCATCGGCAATAGATCCCAAAAGCAGGTACGGTGGCTGATAGCGATAGTCGACATGCTGTGTCAGGTAATCATAGATAGCACGAGCACGATCGAGCGGATCATCGAGCCCGCCAATAACACGCTCCGTCAACTGTCGCAGGTACGGCGTAAACACAATGTGCGGACGGTCCTCGGAAGTGTCCTCGGGCAGCGGCGTGTCCATGCACGTATGCGACGGGAGCGCACCACCATAGATATCACAATAGGCGGCATCGATGTGATAGCGATAGGTCACCGAGAATGAATGTTCAGTCGAAGATGTCCAAGAGGCAGTACGAGCCGAAACGTTTTCAGAGGCAACGGTACCCTCCGACGTCATATCGAGAACCTCGATATGAGACTGTTGACGACAGGCGGCGGCAACGGGTAGCCACGCGCGAACAGCCTCTCCCTCCTGAGCCCCGGGGACAGACACAGATGCCTTAAGCGTGATGACGCGAGTCAACCCGTTTTGCGGCTCCATCTCCCTGAGCATCTGGTTACGCAGCGCTATGCCGTCCGTAGAATCGGGACGCAGGCCCGGAACCTCCTTGGGGTACACGCGAAGCGAATCGAGGAAGTTGTCGAGAACAAACAGCTCGCCATCGATAAAGCGCCAGTCAATACGCTTACGATTAATCAGGTCATCAAACTGCTCTTCGGTAAACTCTGGCCACTCCTCGCGAATCATCGCAATGGCCCGATCACGCGACACCGAAAAATGAAGCGGCGTCTCGAGCATGCGATACCGCTCCGCACGAACACAAGCAGCCAGCGAAGGCTCGGGGTTCTGCTCCAAAAGGCGATCGCAGGCAGCAACAGCCTGCGTCAAATACCCGGCATCCTTAAGACGAAGAATCTCGGGTGGCAGTCCAATATCGAGATGACGAAAATCATCACTGCAAACATCAACAGAGCAGCCAACAGGACCCTCGTCAATAACCTTCCCATCCGAAGGCAGCACATTAATAACAGCCATACCAAAACTCCAAGTCACTAGAACGCTTGAAGCCCATTGTAGCGAGATAAAAAAGAAAGCCCCAATTAAGGAGCCCCCAACACTGATAAACGGTGCCTATAAAAAATGAATTCAGCCCAGTAACCCTGCGGCGTTAAACGAAGGAAGCCCCGTCCCCCGGAGCTGTTTCCTTGGCGCGACTTCTGGCAAAGCCAGTAGCCATCTTAATTCAGCCCAGTAACCCTGTAGCGAGTTAACGAAGGAGGCCCCGTTTCCCCGGAGCTGATTCCGTCGCGCGACTTCTGGCGAAGCCAGGTGAGCGCGAGGGAAACAGCGTAGGGGAAACGGGGCCTCCGGCGGGAAGTTTAGCGACGCTTACGCCTTGTTGACGGAGCCAAACTCCTCCATGAGCTCCTTGGTGCGGGCAACGATGTTGTCGCGACCAGGCTTGAGGAGCTTGCGGGGGTCAAAGCCCTTGCCCTGCTGATCCTTGCCAGCCTCGATGTACTCGCGGACGCCCTTGGCGAAGACGAGCTGCAGGTCGGTGTTGACGTTGATCTTGGAGATGCCCAGGGAAATGGCCTTCTTGATCTGATCCTCGGGGATGCCGGTGCCACCGTGCAGGACGAGGGGCAGGTCGCCGGTCTGAGCCTTGATCTCGCCCAGACGCTCGAAGGAAAGGCCGGCCCAGTCGGCGGGATACACGCCGTGGATGTTGCCGATGCCGCAGGCGAGGAAGTCGACGCCCAGGTCAGCAATCTGCTTGCACTCAGCGGGGTCAGCGAGCTCGCCGTTGGAGGTCACGCCGTCCTCGGTGCCGCCAATGCCGCCGACCTCGGCCTCGATGGACATGCCCTTGGAGTGGGCAAGCTCAACGAGCTCCTTGGTGCGGTCGAGGTTAAGCTGGAAGGTCTCCTCGTGAGAGCCGTCATACATGATGGACGTGAAGCCGGCCTCGATGCACTTGAAGCAGTCCTCGTAAGAACCGTGGTCGAGGTGAAGGGCGACGGGAACGGTAACGCCCGTGGCCTCGACGGCAGCCTTGACCATGTCGGCGCAGACCTTGAAACCGCCCATCCACTTAGCGGCACCAGCGGTGCACTGAAGGATCAGCGGAGACTTGGCCTCCTCGGCGGCCTGGAGAATAGCCAGGGTCCACTCGAGGTTGTTGGTGTTGAAGGCACCGAGACCGTACTTGCCGGCCTCAGCCTTCTTGAGCATGTCTGCTGCGTTGACGAGCATAAAAGAAACCTCCTGTAAGGTTGCTCCGATAACGCCTGAGATTTTACCACGGCGCACCCGGGCATAAACGTTCGTTTGTTCACGAATATGGGTACTTTAGCGATTTTCCTTGAATGGCAACTTCATCCGAACACTTCCCACATTCATCCGTACATGTACG
>NZ_QRHU01000041.1:0-257 GCF_003470945.1 Collinsella sp. AM23-17
CTTGACAGTGGATTGGGTCATATGAGCGAGCGGGCTCCGGGTGCCCCAAGTTGCCGCGAAAGAGGAGGGAAGCGTACTTTATGTACGCGACCGACGATTGAGGGGCAAGATGGGGTGCCCGGGGCTCGCGCAGCGTCAACAAAAAACGCGGTTCGTTAGAACCGCGTAAGATAGTTGGAGCGGACAACGGGGCGTCTGCGTATTCGCTTCGCGGATCCGCACCGGCTTCGGCCGCCTGCCGGCGTCCTCGCCAGCTC
>NZ_QRHU01000041.1:267-4555 GCF_003470945.1 Collinsella sp. AM23-17
GAGGAGGGAAGCGTACTTTATGTACGCGACCGACGATTGAGGGGCAAGATGGGGTGCCCGGGGCTCGCGCAGCGTCAACAAAAAACGCGGTTCGTTAGAACCGCGTAAGATAGTTGGAGCGGACAACGGGGCGTCTGCGTATTCGCTTCGCGGATCCGCACCGGCTTCGGCCGCCTGCCGGCGTCCTCGCCAGCTCGCTACAAACGCTCCGCGTTTGCTTAACGCTCGCTCCCTCTCGGGTTCGAGCCCAAGCGATGGGTACGAAAAAGCCCGGCTACCGTAGTAGTCGGGCTGCTGCGTTTGGAGCGGACAACGGGGCTCGAACCCGCGACCCCAACCTTGGCAAGGTTGTGCTCTACCAACTGAGCCATGTCCGCATATGTAAAACAAAACGGGCGCCGGAGCGCCCGGATGTTGCTTGGAGGCGAAGCCCGGATTCGAACCGGGGGTAAAGGCTTTGCAGGCCTCTGCCTTACCACTTGGCCACTTCGCCGAAAAAGGACCGCCTAAACGGTCCGGAAATGCAATGGAGCGGACAACGGGGCTCGAACCCGCGACCCCAACCTTGGCAAGGTTGTGCTCTACCAACTGAGCCATGTCCGCTTGCGGGTTATTAATTTACGCGAGTTGTCCAAAAGACGCAAGTACTTTTTTCAAAAAACTTGTCTGCCGCATGTTCTTAGTAGCTAAACGCGCTAAAGCGATTGGCTAGGCACACGACTCCAGCGCTCCGCTAAACAGCTTCACCATCTGCACGCGCGTGCCGGCGCCGTCCGTACGACGAGCAACCTCCACGTTATCGACGAGCATACGCATAAGCTTGATACCACGGCCGCGCTCCTCTGATGCGACCGGTTCGCTCGTTTCATCGATAGAATAGCCGGCACCTCGATCAAGCACCTCAACCACAACGCGATCGCCATAGGCCTGAACCGTCAGGACGCACCCGATACCGCCCGCATGGTCATAGGCATTACCCAGCGCCTCCCCCGACGCCAATGCGACATCGTAGCGCTCGTCACGGCGCAACGGAAGCGATTCAAGGAGTTCGGCGATGCGATGTCGGTAGTATGGAAGATTCTCGATACCCTGACGGACCTCGACGCTCTTACTCCAGCGAGGCAGCTCCCCCACCGGAATGGCGGGAATAGGCTCCCGTGTCGGCCCCGCGACATGAAGAATATCGACAAGACGAGCAATCTCCAAAAAGCGAACAACTTCACCCGATGCATTGACGAGCGAGAGCAGGCCTTCTCGCCTCATGAGCTCACGAGCGCGCGTAAGCAGGAATGCCAAGCCCGTCGAATCGATAAAGCTAACAGCCTGACAGTTGATGACGACACGACGCACGCCGCGGCCAATCAAAGCATCCAACCGCCGACGCAGCGCAGGCACCGTGGCGATGTCGATATCGCCTGGTGGCGTCAAAACCGCTATGTCATTCCACTCATTCATACGACCATGGTTCCCCAAAAAAGCCCACTCGATGCATTCGTTTCCCCAACCGTACGGATTCAGCCCGCCCAGCGTCGTCTATGAACGACCCCGTAAAAACTCAAGGGACACCAATGCAATGTCATCGTCCAGCGCCGATTCGGTAAATCGGTCAAGCTCGCCCAAGACCTTGCCGCAAATGCCCGACACGCCCTCACCCGAGACAGAGAGCAGAAGGTCGCGAAGGCGCTGCTCGCCAAAAAAAGCACCCGAGCGGTCACGCGCTTCGATTGTTCCGTCGGTGTACATAAATAGCATGTCACCAGGAGCGAACGTAAACACGCCTGTCTCGTACACCATGCTCTCAAAGGCACCGATTACCCCCGATTGGCATCCAAGCAGCTCGACCTCTCCCCCACGAGCCTCGCCGCCACCCAGCGGCATCGACTCTGGCCTGATGACCATGGTCGGAGGATGGCCCGCCGAACAATACGTTGCGCGTCCGGCTTTAAGGTCAATCTTGGCGATAAAGGCCGTCACGAACGTCTCGACCCTCGAAAAGCCCATAAGCATGCTGTTAAGAGAGCGTGCCATGCGGGCCGGTCCAGCGCCCTCCCAGGCATATGCCGTCAGGGCCGTCTTGACGAGTGCGGACATCGATGCAGCCTCAATGCCTTTGCCAGACACATCGCCCAGAATCATGACGGCGCAATCGTCGGGAAGACGGATGAGCGTATAGAAATCGCCGCCGACCAACGCCGAGTTCGTGGCCGACAGGTACACCGAATCGGCGGCGATTCCCGGAACATCCCCCAGTGAATTTCTCATGCCAATCTGGAGGGTCTGAGCGATATGGCGCTCCTCACGCTTTTGAGATTCGCCTTCATAGATCAGTTCAAAGTCATGAGCCAAGTGCACCAAGTAGTCATATTCAAGGTCATCAATCGGCTCTTGGCTACCATCACGAAGCAGCAGCGCACGCGTCGTCGGCCCCTTCGCAACAGAAGCAGGAACGATTGCGTCGTTACTGTGCTTGCCATCGCCCTCAGGGCGTGGGCGCCCCGCCTCGATGCCGGCGTCGACGTAGAGACCCTGGCAAGGCAGGCCATGCGCTCTAAGCCAGCCTCCCATAGGCATCGATTCGTCAACGCGAGTTATACGGACGTGTTTAAGGTCCTCGGCACTCGTGCCGCCCAAAACAGATGCCTCAAAGCCATCAGGGGCAGCCCCCAGACGTGCCGCTGGCGCCGTCGTGGAAAAGAAAAGCTTCTCGGGATCGTCCGGCAAAGCAACGCGACTGCCGCCTTCAAAATCTATGACGTAGGAATCCAGACTGGCGTCATACTCAACAGGGCAAAAATGGCAGTTGAGCATATTGCAGATCTCGGACGACACCGCCTGGGTAGCCGCGGCGGAATCGTCTAGAAAGGTAAACAACTCATCACGCAGCACATTGAGGGAACGACCAAGCTCGGCCGTGCGACGGGAGCGAAGGCTCGATGCCATGCCGACCAGCTGGATAGACAGGTAATCGCAAATGACCTCGAGCACATTAACGTCATAGGCGAGCGGTGCCTGGGGGCGTTTCCAACCAACTTCCAGCACGCCGAGGATCTGCGTACCGTAAAAAACGGGAAGACAGATTTCACTGCGGTACGGAGGCATATCCTGCATGCGCAACAGGTGCTTTGAACGATTATCCAGGTCCATGAACATACCGGAGGCGGCCTTATCGCCCTCAAGGTCCTGTTGGATCGACAAGCGACAGGCGCGCGACTCGCGAAGAACATACGTCGGAATGCCAGCGCCATACGGCAAAAACTCGGGCAGGTAGCTGTCGTACAGCTCCCTGGAAACACCGCGAAGCTTAAAGCCGCCGCTCTCAGAAAAATAGATAGCGGCACCCGAAGCATCGAGCGTTCCTACAAGCTGGTTCAAAACGGTATCAAGCAGGCTGGGTAACTCATCGGAGCCCACAGTGCTCATAATGACCGAGAGCGTCCCAGAGAGACGCTTGTTCGCCACTCTAAGCTCCGATAACGCACGCTTGAGCTGACGGTCGTGAGAATACTGTTCCTCGATACTGTGAAGCGCCACCAGGACACGTGGTGCGCGGCGCCCAAAGATGCGTGGAGGCGTTACGGAGCCCGCACGAACCAAGACGGGAATAAAAGAGCCGTCACTTAGCTTGAGCATCAGTTCGTTCTCGGAGCCATCAGTATCAAATGGCAGACGATGTTCCGTCGCACGTTCAAAAGCGGACGAGTACAGGACGTCTTTAACATCTCCACCGATGACGTCGGCGCGTTCCTCGCACATCAAACCAAGTAAGCGATTATTCACATGCAGAATGGTTCCGTCGAGCTCGCAGATGATGACAGCATCGCTCGTGATCTCGACTAGTTGGGCAACGTCTGCCCACTCGTTGCGTTCAAGCGTTTCCATCGTGGACCCCACCGTCTATCGGTAACAAAAAAGCCTCCGAAGAGGCTTCTCAAATGCGATGGTGTCGGAGGCGGGACTTGAACCCGCATGACCAAAAAGCGGTCACTAGCACCTCAAGCTAGCGCGTCTGCCAATTCCGCCACTCCGACATGCTATGTTGTTGATTCGCAGTTCGTTTTGTTCGACCCGCGCGTTCAACGAGGAAGATAATAACCTATGATTCGAGAACTGTGCAAGCACTTTTTTCAAAAAAGTTTACGAATTTGTAAATGCGCAGGTAGATCCGTATGCCCGGCCCCGAATCGGTGTTGCCTCCCGGCGCGTCCTCGGGCATGGGCGATATTTTGCTACGCACTTCATGCTGCAAAATATCGCTCCCCCTGCGGAATGCGCCGGGAGGCAACACCGA
>NZ_QRHU01000042.1:0-3649 GCF_003470945.1 Collinsella sp. AM23-17
AGGGGAGCTCCTCCATCAGCCTCGGCCCCGCCATCCCGCGGAACCTCGACCTGGATTGGCAACACCTATTTGGACGATTCCGGGAGGGACAGCCCCGCCTCCCTGAACTCGACCGGAGACATGTAGCCCAGCGTCGAGTGGATCCTGAAGTTGTTGTACCAGTGCACGTAGTCCGAGAGCTTGGCCCGGAGCTCGCGCGTCGTGCCGAACGTCTCGCGGTGGACGAGCTCGGCCTTCAGTATCCTGTTGGTCGACTCGTCGACGGCGTTGTCGTAGGGGCAGCCCTTGGCCGACAGCGACCTCTCAATGCCGAAGGCCTCGAGCATCAGGTCGATCTCGGCGTTGTCGAACTCGCTGCCGCGGTCCGTGTGGAAGACCTCGATGTCCGAGATGGGGAAGGAGAGCGTCGCGAACGCCGACTTGACCAGCCGGGCGTCCTTCCTGGGCCCGGCGGAGTGGCCGACGATCTCCCTGTTGTAGAGGTCGACGAGCAGGCAGACGTAGTTCCACGAGGCCCCGACGCGCACGTAGGTCAGGTCGCTGCATATATGGGTGCGCGGCGCCCTGCCGCCGAAGCCGCGCGCGACGACGTTGGGCACGTCGGCCTCGTTGACCGCCCCGGGGTGCACCTTGAACCTCTTCCTGCCGTATGCGCTGACCAGGCCGTTCTCCCTCATGATGCGGCAGACCCGGCGCCGGCTGACGGTGACGCCCGACCTCTCGAGCGACGCCTTTATCTTGCGCGAGCCGTACCGGCCCTTGCTGGCGGCGTGGGCCGCGACCACGGCCGGCGCGGCGGGGTCCGGCGCGGCGGGCCGGTCGGCCCGCGAGCGCATGGAGTAGTACGTCGACCTCGCGACGCCGAGGAGCCTGCACTGCGCTGATATGGGGTAGCGGCCCTCGTTGGCCGCTATGGCCCTCACTTTCGAGCGTATATCAGCGCCGCTTGTTTTAAGACGTCGACCTCCATCCGGAGCCTGCGGTTCTCGCGCTCGAGCTCCAGGATCCGGTTCTGCTCGGGCGTGCGGTTGCACGCGGCGCGCGGCGAGCCGGTCGCGTTTATCGACTTGATCCACCTCTCCACGGTGCTCTTGCCGAGGTCGTACTCGTCCATGATCTCGCGCTTGGGCTTGCCGGCGTTGTAGAGGTCGACTATCTGCCTCTTGAACTCGTCGGTGAAATGCCTCGGGTGCCTGGGGTCCCTCATATACGGCCCTCCCGTCTCCTGCGCCCCTCCCGGAACTGTCCACATCAGTGTAGCCAATCCAGCACTTTCCCTGCCCCGGGCGCCTCCTCTGCATCCCCGCCGGGGAGAGCGCCTCGCGCACGGGCATCCCCAGCGACGCGAGGTGCCTGGTGTTAGCGTCAATATATTTTTCACCATTTTCACCAACGTATTTTCGCCAATCGCGCCAACGCGGATGCGCCGGATTCGCCAACGCGGATGCGCCGCTTTCGGCGTCTAGGCTCCCTCCTCCTTCCCGTCCTCGCCGCCGATGGATACGTCCTTCAGGCGGTACGACCGTCCCGTTATCTTGATCATCGCGCAATGGTGGCAGAGCCTGTCGGCCACCGCCGAGGCCGTGACGTTGCTGCCGAACACGTCGCCCCACCTGCCCACCGGCACGTTGGTCGTGACGATGGTCGACCGCTTTAGCGCGTAGCGCCTGTTGACCAGCTGGAACAGCAGGTCCGCGCCCTCCTTGCCGATGTCGAGGTAGCCGAGCTCGTCTATTATCAGCAGGCTGCAGTGCTCGTAGAACCGCATCCTGCGCGCCAGCGCCTCCTTCGCCGAGGCGCGCTTGAGGTCCTCGACCAGCCTCGAGCAGTCGGCGAAGTACACCTGCTTGCGGGCCATCACCGCCTCGTGGCCTATGGCTATCGACAGGTGGGTCTTGCCGACGCCCGGGCTGCCGACGAGCACGACGTTGTCGCCGCGGTCGATGAACTCGAGCGTGGCCAGCTGCTCGACCAGCCCGCGCGGCACGCTCGGCTGGAAGCCCCAGTCGAAGTCGGCCAGCGTCTTTATGTAGGGGAAGTTGGCCATCCTCGTGCGGCGCTCGTCGTCGGCGCGCCGCTTGAGGGCTATCTGGGCGTCGGTGAGCTCGAGCATGGCGTCGACCAGGCCCTTCCTCCCGTCGGCGACGAGCCTGACGTACTCGGGCACCGACGACGCCATGCCCTCGAGCCCCAGCTCCTCGAGGTTGGCCGCCAGGCGGTTGAGGGGGCTGGCCTGCACGGCGGCGCTCACAGCGAGCCCCCTATCGAGTCGAGCAGGCCGAGGTTGGCCGCGGCGGCCGCCTCGATGTCGCCGGCGGCGTCGCCGAACCACCGCTTGCCGGCCATGGCCTCGGCGTAGTGCGCCGGGTCGTAGGCCGGCCCGCCCGCCACGTGCGTGGCCACCAGCTCGCCGCCGACGTAGCAGTCCATCGCGCCGCCGGGCATGCAGACGATGCGGGCGGGCCTGCCGATGCAGCGCCTGGGCACCGACATGGGCTCGCCGTGCGCGCTCACCAGCATCGTGGCCGGCACCCTGGCCACGCGCACCACGTCGCCCATCGCCTCCTCGAGGGCGCGCAGGTTGCCGACGGGCAGCAGCGCGTCCTTCTCCTCCATGAACAGCGCGGAGGGAGGCAGCCCCGTGGTCTCGTTGGGCTCGGAGTTGCTGGCGTCCTCGATCCGCGCGACGATCTCGTCGATGTCGTCCCAGCCGTCGAAGTCGCCCTGGTAGGCCATGAGCCGCGACAGGAAGCGGTTCGACGACTCGACCTTGCCCTTCGTCTGGGGGCTGCGCGGGCGGCACAGCTTCAGCTCGAAGCCGGCGGCCTTGGCGAACTCGTACGCGCGCTGGACCTTGAGGCGCCTGCCGCCCTTGACCGTCACCAGGGCGGACATGTTGTCCGTGACCCACTCGCGCGGCACGCCGCCGAGCCTCGCGATCGTGGCGTACATGCACCTGACCAGGTCGTCGGTCGTCCTGGTCCTCGACCGGATGAATATGTGCCTGCGGGAATGGCCCAGCGTCGCCGCGAACACGTTGAACTCGAACAGCTCGCCGTCGCGGTTCGCCATCTTGACGGACTCCTTCCAGTCGAACTGCAGCTGCAGTCCGGGCGGCGTCTCGAAGCGCGGGTGCGGCTCCGGGCCGCCGGAGGCCCCGACGGCGATGCCGTTCTTGCGCATGAACTGGGTGAAGGCGTTGTAGCCGGCCAGGTCCTCGCCGGGATACCTGTGCAGCAGCCACTCGTGGATGCCCTTCTTGGTGACTCCCGGCAGCTGCGCCTTGGCGGCCACCTCCTCGATGTGCGCGTCGAACGAGCCCGCCCTGTCGCCGCGCCCGTCGTGGGGCCGCCCGCCCTCGGCCCTCCAGTACGACGCCACGGTGTGCCTGTCCTTGCCGTAGCGCTTCGCTATGTCGCTGAAGTTGGGCTTTATGCCCGCTTCCCTGTACATGTCCAACTCTCCGATCAGGTTCTTCTCCGCCACGGCCCGCTCCTCCCGAAAGCATCGTTCGCTCGTCGATCGAAGCGTAAGCCCCGGCGTTGGTGGAAATGGTGAAAATGCGTTGGCGCAAATGGCGGGACTGCGTTGGCATGATTGGTTGTTGAGCGTTGGTCAAAATGGTTGTTTTTACAGTAGCGCTAACACC
>NZ_QRHU01000043.1:0-2347 GCF_003470945.1 Collinsella sp. AM23-17
TGGATCTGCTCGACGGGGTTGTTGCCGAGGGCGTTGCCGCCGAGGGCGACGACAATACGATCGGGCTTGCCAAGAGGCTTAGACATTGCTGGAATCCTTTCTGTAAAAGGCCTACAACCCATTAATAACCCGCGTCCGTGCAATACGCGAGTTTATTAAGGTTTATATTCTCTTTATCGCTCATTTTATTCATTTTGAAAATAGTTTAACGGTGAACGGTCGTTTTTACCCGCTCAGCGTAAAGAAGCCCAGCTCACACATGTTTACGTCATCTACGTGCGACTTTATTTAATTAGAGCAGAGATTAGGCTGGATTATGCAAACTATATCTTTGCTAAACACATAACGGACACTGCAATTATTTACTCGCACTATACGAGATTCTATGCACTTGCAAGACAAGTATGCACCCCTGCAATAACACGGGGCTTTTCATCCAACAAAAGGGATAGCCAATCGCGCTTCACCCTGCGGCAAGCGATTGTGAGTTCGCAGTATGGAACTTTACCGTCGGATACTGCATGAACGCCGTCGACGCCCTCTCGCTCCTGCGCGCCCAGGCAATCGAGAACACCAGCGGCGTCCCCAGTCTTTTTGCATGGCACCGCGCCGGCTCGATGGCTCTGGGACCTAAGCGAATCTTTGCTATCTGCCAATTTTTGTTTGATTTGGGTCATTCCTATCTGCCAATTTTTGTATGATTAGAGGCAATTCTATTTGCCAATTTTTGTCATTGAGGGGTTTATGCTACGCCGTAAGGTCACTGACAGGCTTTTGAACTGGAAAAATAACTCTCATAAGGCATTGCTTGTTACCGGTGCGCGTCAAATTGGCAAGAGCTATGCGATTCGCGCGTTTGGTAAAGACAACTACGCATCGTATTTTGAGGCCAATTTGCTGCTCGATGCCGAGGCAAGAGATGTGCTTATTGGCGCTAAGAACGCCGTTGACTTTATCAACCGCGTGGCCCTTCTTGCGGACGCACCGCTTGTTGAGGGAGATACGCTTATCTTTGTCGATGAAATACAGGAGTATCCGCAGATCGTCACGCTCATGAAGGCGTTGGTCGAGGACGGGCGCTTTAGCTATGTCTTCTCGGGGTCTATGCTTGGGACTGAGTTTAAGGGGATCTCTTCTTTCCCGGTGGGGTATGTCGAGCACATTGTTATGCGGCCAATGGATTTTGAAGAGTTTTGTTGGGCAAACAGCATCAGCGAGAATGTGCTTGCAGACATCCGCAACTGCCTTGTCGAGAGGCGTCCCGTCGAAAACTATATTCATGAGGCGATGCTCAAAAACTATAGAGCTTATATCGTTTGCGGCGGCATGCCGGAGGTCGTTCAGAACTATATCGATTCGGGCTATTCGCTCGTGAGAACGCGTGAGCTTCAAATTCAGCTAGTCGATCAGTACAAAAGCGATATCTCTAAATATGCATCGACTCGAGCGTTTAACGTTCGCTCCATTTTCGAGCAAATTCCCGTTCAGCTTGAGGCGGAGTCCCATCGCTTTATCGTCTCGTCTCTAGGCGAGGGAGCTCGTCTTCAAAAATACGAGCAGGATTTCCTATGGCTGGTGAACGCAGGCGTTGGATTGATGGTCCCCCAGGTGACGGAGGCCCGGAGTCCTCTTAAGAGGACAGAGAAGGCGACCGCCTTTAAACTATACGAGTCTGATGCAGGCATGCTCGCATCACGATATCCCGGAAGCACGGCACGCGCTGTCTACCTTGATATGAAAACCCCCAACCTCGGCGGTCTCTATGAGAACGTGGTCGCGCAGGAGCTTGTCGCCCTTGGAACTGATGCATGGTACTACCAGACACGCGAAGTCGGTGAAGTTGACTTTGTGATCGAAGGCGCCCACGGGCACGTTGTCCCGATCGAGGTCAAATCGGGCAAGAAGGTTCGAGCGCATGCGGCCCTCGACCGTCTGATGAGTGTGGGCGAGTACAAAATTCCCGAGGCCGTTGTTCTAAGCCGCGAGAACCTCGGCAAAGAGGGCAAGATCCTGTACGTTCCAATCTATATGACATTCTGCCTCGATGAGTTTATGGAAAAGGACGACCCCAATAACGATTTCTCGTTTGCACCCATATCCCTCTAGGCCATCTGGGTCCGCAACTAGGTCCCCCTCTATGCCCAAAGCCGCGAAACAGCGACCGGGACAAGGCGCCCCACCAACCACGTCCTTCATCAGCCCACACAATCCGAGGACGTAGTCGTAGCAGGATCTGAGGGCTGACCTTCGCGGACACTCCGCACTGATATCTTCTGTATTGAAGACGTCGATGGTGCACCCGTATACCATTGACGTCGACACCATCAGATGCGGACCGCGCGGTGAC
>NZ_QRHU01000044.1:0-2145 GCF_003470945.1 Collinsella sp. AM23-17
AGCGGGTGGTTTAAAGCTGGCCGCTGCGCGGCCAGCAGACTAAAGTCTTGAATAAAGAGGGGACCTCGTTTCCGAGATCCCCTCCTTCGTCTATCTATAGACTTAGGCATTCAAAGCCTTAGGCCAATAGCTTGCGACCGGACTCTTCAATCGCGTCAAGTGCTGCATCAGCCTCGGCGGCATCCGTGCCCTTGGCAAAGATATACAGCTTGATCTTGGGCTCGGTGCCAGAAGGACGGACGATACCCTTGTTGCCACCCTCGAGATCGAACTCAATGACATTAGCCTTCGGCAGGCCGTTCACGCAGGTGTTGTAGTCCACGACGGCCTCAATCTTGGACCCAGCAAGCTCCGCAGGCGGGTTCTCGCGCAGACCGGCCATGAGGCCGGCCATCTTTGCCGCACCCTCAGCACCCGGATAGCTCAGCGAAATCGTCTTATTGTGGTAGTAGCCATACTTCTCGTACAGCTCGTGCATCGCGTCGGCGAGGTTCTTACCCTGCAGCTTGTAATACTGAGCCATCTGGCAAATCAGCAGCGAAGTGCTCACGGCGTCCTTGTCGCGCACGTGATCACCAGCCAGATAACCGTAGCTCTCCTCAAAACCAAAGATAAAGCGATCGACCTCGCCAGCATCGGAAAGCGAGGTAATGATGTCACCGATGTACTTGAAGCCCGTCAGGCAGCGACGGAGCTCAAAGCCATATTCCTCGGCCAGAGCATCGACCATGGCGGAAGAAACAATGGTAGTAACCGCGACCTTCTTAGTGAGGTCCTCGCCGCGGGCGGCACGGGTCTTGCAAATATAGTCGAGCAGCAGGACGCCCATCTCGTTACCGGTCAGCAGCAGATAGTCATCGCCATTCTTAACGGCAACGCCAACACGGTCGGCGTCGGGATCGGTCGCAAGCAGCAGATCGGGGTGAACCTGCTCGCAGAGATCGATGCCCTTCTGCATGGCTTGTCGGATCTCGGGGTTAGGATACGGGCAGGTCGGGAAATCGCCGTTAGGTTCCTTCTGCTCGGGAACAACCGTGACATCAGTGATGCCAGCGCGCTCGAGCACCGTAGTGACGGGAATGAGGCCGGTACCATTCAGCGGCGTATAGACAAGCTTGAGCGGTGCGCCGGCAATCTCCTCGGCAGAAAGATTCGTAACGCCGCGAGCGAGAACAGCGTCGTAATAACGCTCGAGGCACGAATCATCGATCCATTTGACCAGGCCCTGCTCAAGAGCCTCATCGAAGTCCATGGACTTCACACCGGTGAACGTATCGGTCTCGGCGATAGCCTTAGAAATTGCATCGGCGGCCTCGCTGGTGATCTGGCAGCCGTCGGGGCCATAGGCCTTATAGCCGTTATACGGTGCCGGGTTATGACTAGCGGTCATGCAAATGCCACCGGAGCACTTAAGATCACGGACGGCCCAGGAGAGCGTCGGCACAGGAGAAATCTTGGGATAAACGAGGGCAGTCACGCCGTTTGCTGCAAGAATGGCAGCCGTCGTCTTAACGAACAGCTCACCTTTATTGCGGCTATCGCGAGCGATGGCAACCGTTGGATGCTCGAAGGTCGCATTGAGGTAGTCAGCGAATCCCTGGGTCGCACGACCGACCGTATAGATATTCATACGGTTAGTGCCCGCACCGATAGTGCCGCGAAGGCCGGCAGTACCGAAGGCGAGATCTTGGAAGAAAGCATCGGTGATGGCGTCCTCATCACCCTGCTCCTTCATCGTGTTAAGCTCAGCGAGGAGCTCCTCGTCCTTGACATTGGCAATCCAAGTATCAAGCAGCTCATGAACATCTGCCATGTGAGTCCTTCCGTCACAATCAATAAAACGACCCGTGTAAAAACAGGACAAGCGCAGCAGTGCGCTAAAGCAAATATTAGTCCATTAAGAACAGAGAACCGGCCAAAGAACGGTGAACGTCTATATTCAGCGGTGGATGATTAAATTGATTTAATTGCATAAGGAATGTTGCCCGTAAACGCAAAAAAGGGGGGAGGCCGCGAGGCCTCCCCCTTCTTCAAGTCTTGCGACGGCTCGGTGCCGTCCACCGGTCAGCGGCGCCCTGGCCTCCCACGGGCGGGCCCCGCAGTACTCTCGGCGCGATGGGGCTTAGCTTCCGGGTTCGGAACGGG
>NZ_QRHU01000045.1:0-1914 GCF_003470945.1 Collinsella sp. AM23-17
CCGTGGCGGCCCGCGCTGCATGAGCATGCCCTTCTGGCGCGAGGACCTCTAAGGTTTTCAAAGACCCGTACAGGTCTTACTACAAACATCTAGCTGCCATTAGATGTCTCCCATTGGGGCGGTGCGGATCTTTCGCACCGCCCCATTCATGTTTAATGACGCTAAATGAAGATCAGATAAGGTGGCCATGGATATCAAGCCAATCGGTGTTGAGGAATGGCTCAACGTTTGGGAGAAGAGTGCTACCTGGGATATCGCTCAGTCGACGATCTCGTCGCTGACCATGGGCGAGCTTCGCGCACTGGACGAGCAGGACGGCGCCACGTTCTACGAGCGCCTGGATCGCGAGAAGATGAACTACGGCTGGATCGAGGGATCGCCGGAATTTAAGGCCGAGGTCGCCAAGCTGTATCGTCGCGATGTCAATCCCGATCACATTCTGCAGACCAATGGCTGCACGGGCGCCAACCTCAACGCCATCATGGCCGTTGTGGAGCCCGGCGATCACGTGATTGCCGAGTGGCCTACCTATGCGCCGCTCTACGAGATTCCGCGTACGCTGGGTGCCGAGGTCGAGTATTGGGAGCTTCGCGAGGAGCTCGGTTGGAAGCCCGATATCGATGAGCTCAAGCGCTTGGTGCGCCCCAACACCAAGCTCATCTGCATCAATAACGCATCGAACCCCATCGGTACGGTGCTCGATGCCGATACGCTCGGCCAGATTGCGGAGATTGCGCGTTCGGTGGGTGCCTACGTGCTGTGCGACGAGGTGTATCTGCCGCTCGAGAACACCGAGTCCTTTATGTCGATGGCCGACGTGTACGAGAAGGCCATTGTCACCAACTCGGTGTCCAAGACCTATTCGACGCCTGCTGCCCGCGTGGGCTGGGTCGTGACCGATGAAGAGGTATCCAACCGCATCCGCACGTATCGCGACTACACCATGATCTGCGGTGGCGTGTTCAACGACGCCCTGGCGACCTACGTGCTCGAGCATAAGGACAAGATTCTCGAGCGCAACCGCAAGATCGTGTTTGGCAACCGTGATATCGCGCAGGCCTGGATCGATACACAGCATCGCGTGTCCTGGACGGCCCCGCAGGGCGTGTCCACCTCGTTTATCCAGCTGGATATCCCCGAGGACGACGAAGATTTCTGCAAGCGCCTGTTGGCCGAGAGGGGAGTGCTGCTGGTTCCCGGCAGCCGCTTTGAGCTTCCCTGCGGTGCACGCCTGGGCTACTGCGCGAGCGAGGACGTTCTTCGCGAGGGCCTGAGGCTTCTGGGTGAGGCGCTGGCCGAGTTCGATCGCTAGGATCACGACTTCCTTCGAAGTCCGTATTCAAATTGGCCGACGATAATCGATAACAGACCCGTTTCCCATGAGGGGGCGGGTCTGTTTTTTATACCGAGAAGTCAAGTTGTTACAAATGAGGCCGTACGGCAAGCTGATATCCGCTGGGCCTTATACTGAGCTTCCGGCGAACGGTACCCAGCGTCTGGTAAACGGTAGTCTGGTTGCTAAAAATGAATAGGACGAACTTTTTTCTGAATAAAAATCAAAATGGTTGAGAGGCAGCAAGAATTGCGAATTCTATTCATACCCTTGCGTGAAATATGCAAATTGAGGGTGGTTTAACAAAGATTAGTTCCAATGGGATTTCCGGTTAAAAAAGCATTTAAGCACGTAAATACACTTTATTAAGTCAAAGTGTGCCATGCGTGAAGTATATGTGTATGCCGTTCACCCCTCATAAAAAACCGTTCGGGGGCAAGGTGGAAGTATGGGCTGATTTTGGATATAAATATGTCGTCAGCAATAACGCCTCACACGGAGGGGCGCTAACGAATCGGCCCTGACAAGGGCCCGAAAGAAAGGTAGGAGGCCATGACGAAAGGTCTGCACGTGCCTTCCGA
>NZ_QRHU01000046.1:0-1835 GCF_003470945.1 Collinsella sp. AM23-17
AGGCGGCCGAGCATGGCGAAGCCCATGGCCGGCAGGATGTTGGCGGCAACGCCGCAACCGTCGATGATGAAGGGCGGGATGAAGTCGAGCAGGCCCTGGATGGCGTCGGAACCCAAATAGAAGGCGCCGCCGCACAGCAGGAAGTACTCGACGCAGCCCCAGATTCCAATTCCCCAATGAACGGCGTAGATGCCTTTGAGGTTTCCCTTGAGGGCGAACTTGTCTGCCATATCGACAAACACAGGGAACAAGGCATTGGTAATGTTGCCGATCGTCAGCGCAAGGACGGCGATGGGCATGGCGAGCGCGATGGCCGTCTCGGTACCCTGACCGAGCTGAATGGCAAACGCGCAGGCGAGCACGCCGCCGACGGTTTCGTTAGGCGGCACGTAGGCGCCGATGGAAATCGAGCCCATGAACAGCAACTCCAGGCTGGCGCCAACGGCAAGGCCAGTCTGCAGGTCCCCCAGCACCAGGCCCACGAGCGGGCACAGGACGATGGGGCGGAACGCGTAGAGGGTGCCGAGCTGGTAGTCGAGGCATCCAAACGCTCCGACTAAGCCGACGAGGATTGCTTGGACAAGCATAATTCCTCCCAATAAGGAATCTCGAACCGTCGTCACTCCCGTCGCGCGCGTTGTTGATATCAATTCCGGGAGTTCGATTCCACGGCTCGAAGCGTACCTAGTGTGCTGCTAACACCCATGCCAGGCACAAATGATTTGATACCAATTATAGGTATGCAGGTTCGCCTTATTTAATACCAGTCGCTCAGCGGGGTGTTTTTTACCGTAAACGGCAGGCGCATCCCATTAGGCACGCTCTTTGTTTCGATGGCGGACAAGCGCCACCAGAAAGCCGTCGCCAAAAGCATCGGATGCCAAGTTGGCCACAATCACCAAAACGATCATCGCTGCGCCCAAAAACTCGTTCCAGCGAAAGACCTCGCCAAAGAGGAGCGCCGACCAGCAGGGAGCGAGCACGACCTCACTCATGCAAACCAAGTTGGCCGCAAACGCGTTGGTGCGCGCAATCCCCTTGGCATACAGCACACTCGCAAGGCCGCTGCAAAAAAGGCCATGCACCAGCATAAGCCCCCACTCAAAGGGTTTCACGGAGCCTAGGTCGCCGGCAAAATAGACGATCGGAAGTATCGAGATGCCGCAGGAGATGAGCGAGGACACCATGGGCGACGCATCGGGGCGAGAGTTTAAAAAGAAACACAGCCCAAAGGTGGCGCCCGAAATGACGGCAAGCAGATTTCCGAGCATGCCCTCGGCGCTCAAATCACCTAAAAAGAAAAGTCCCATACCCGTAAAAGCAACCACCACGGAGGCAATCTTCGCAGGCGAGGGCAACGTGCGAGTTGTGAGCGATTGATACACGATAACGAAAATCATCGAGGTGTACTGCAGAACGATCGCGTTGCCGACCGTCGTGAGCTGGTTGGCAAAGTTAAACGTGGTGCCCGTCACGAAGTTGCAGACGGCCACAAGGACAATAAGACGGCTGACGCGAAGGACGGGTCTGCCGACGAGCAGGATAAAGAGCGCCATAAATATTGCCGTGACGGCACCGATCAAAAGAGCTGACTGCGAATTGGCGCGAACGAGGATGCCGATAAAACTCCACAAGAGCGCCGTGCCAAATAGATACATCGCCCCGCTCACGCCATTATCGGGTGGATTGTCAGATCGAATCACGAAGCACCTCCAACTAGCTTTCGGTAATAAAAAACGGCGACCGCAATGGGTCGCCGTTTCCCTTGGGGGCAAATAATAGGCCGGGCCCTTACGCCAGCACGCCGAAGAACGCGCCGATGATGCCCACGACCA
>NZ_QRHU01000047.1:0-1804 GCF_003470945.1 Collinsella sp. AM23-17
TTCGCGATCCCCGGCCTTGACGACGAGTTCCGCGTCATCGTGTCTCCGTGGATTCTGACGGTGCTCGTTACCGACCGCCTGGCTCGCTACTACGAGACGGTCACCAAGCACAACCTCAAGTATCGTCGCTACTATCACCAGTTCGACTACTAAAGAAAACGGGTGCGGGAACGCGCCGGGCTATTGAGAGGAACACAGAATGAGGCAGTACATCATCGCCAGCCATGCGCACTTCGCTACCGGCATCAAGGAGAGTGTCGAGCTGCTCTCGGGCGCTCGCGACAACGTCCACGATCTTTCGATGTTCGTCGATGACCGCATGGACGTGGCCGAGGAGGCCCAAAAACTGCTGGCAGGCATGGCTGCCGACGATGATGTCGTTGTCTGCACCGACCTCTTTGGCGGCAGCGTCAACAACGAGTTCACCAAGATCGTCCAGACGCGTCCCCGCACGTACCTCGTTACCAACATGAACCTTCCTCTGCTTATCCAGCTGCTGTTCTCTGACGAGTCGGCGCCGGTTGAGGAGACGATTCGCGCCATCGTCGCTGCGGACGATACGCGCGTGAAGTTTGTCAACGATCTTTTGGTCGATGACGAAGAGGAAGAAGAGTTCTAATCCGCAGCACCTACTGACACGCCGTAAGACGGCACAAGACCTTTGGGGGGTCACATTATGATTCAGCTACTTCGCGTCGACCATCGCCTGCTTCATGGCCAGGTCGCGGTCTCTTGGGTCCAGGGCCTTGGCTCCAACTGCATTTTCTGCGTGGGCGATAAGGTCGCCAACGACCCGGTGTGGAAGACGACGCTCAAGATGGGCAAGCCTGCCGGCTGCAAGCTCGTCATCAAGGATATGGCGAATGCCATCGAGGCCATTAACTCGGGTGTGACTGACAAATACAAGATGATTATCTGTGTCGCCACCATCGCTGAGGCAAAGCAGCTTGTTGAAGGCTGCCCGCAGATCAAGTCGGTCAACCTGGGCAACACCAAGCCCAAGGACGAGAAGCGCCCCGATGCTCGTCAGGTCTCTCGTCAGATCTTCCTGACTGCAGCCGAGGAGGCCGATGTGCGTGAGATGCTGAACAACGGCGTCGAGGTCGAGATCCGTCCTCTGGCCGATGACCCCAAGGTTGACTGCGCAAGCGTGCTCTAGGCGTTCAATTTCGAAGAGTCTGAGCTCTTCGTAGTGTCCTATTAGGAAAGGGGGATATATGCTTACCCAAGCAATCCTCATCGGACTTATCGCCGCATTTGGTAAGTTCGACTTCCAGCTCGGTACGCTCTATGCGTTCCGCCCCATCGTCCTGTGCCCGCTCGTGGGCCTGGTGCTGGGGGACCTGCAGTCCGGCCTCGCGATCGGCGCCAGCCTGGAGCTTCTGTTCATGGGCTCGATCTCCATCGGCGCCTACGTGCCGCCTGATGAGACGATCGGCGGCGTGCTCGCCTGCGCCTTCGCTATCCAGTTGGGCCAGAGCACCGAGGCAGCCATCGCGCTCGCTATGCCCATCGCCACGCTGTGCCTTGCCATCAAGAACATCCTCAACGCCGCCCTGCCGATTCTGGTTGACCGCGCTGATGTCTTCTCCGGCCAGGGCAACCTTAAGGGTGTCTATGCGATGCACTTCCTGATCGGTTTGACCGGTATCATCATGGCGTTCCTGCTGTGCTCGCTGTCGTTCTATCTGGGTGCTGACGCCATCCAGGGCATGCTCGACTTCATCCCGCCCTTTGTCCTTGCTGGCTTTGGCGTTGCCGCCAACATCCTGCCGGCCATGGGCTTCGCCATGCTCGGCCGCCT
>NZ_QRHU01000048.1:0-1625 GCF_003470945.1 Collinsella sp. AM23-17
TGGTCGTGGGCATCATCGGCGCGTTCTTCGGCGTGCTGGCGTAAGGGCCCGGCTGCATAGATTTTCGTTGCAACCTGGAAAGGGGATGGAGCAGGCCTATGCCCTCCATCCCCTTTTTGTATAGAAGGAGTTCGTATGTTCGCGAAGGATCGCGAAGCAATGCGCCTGACGCCGGCAGAGGTCAGGCTGATTCTTATTGAGTCCCTGCAGTGGTGCGCCAACAACGCGGTCTACTTTTTGGGGCTTATCGGTGCGGCCACGTATGATCTGGCTGGCACGGCCTTTTTGGTTGCCGCCATTACGCTCGTGCGCAATCTTATGACGTCGGTGGGCAATATGGTGTCGGGCTCGGTCATCGATCGCTTTGGACCGCGCCGGACGTCGTTTGTGACGTGCGTGATTACGGCAGTGCTATCGCTTGGCGTGGGGTTGGCGCCGTTGTCTGTCCCCGGGCTTGTGTTTGCCGCGTGCGTCTTGGGACTTGCGGGCGGCTTTATCAACACCTGCACGCATGCGTTTCCGGGATACCTGGAGTCGACCACCGAGGGCCGTACCCGCGTGAACGGCCTCATGGTGTTCTACAGCAATATCGCCTATACCGCTGGCCCGCTGCTCGGCGGTGCCATCGTGAGCTGTTTTGCCACGCAATCGGTCTATCTGCTCATGGCGGGCATGATGGGTGTGGCGGCCGTGCTCTCCTTGGGCTGTCACGAGTGTGTTGCTCCCGCAAAAGGGGAGAAGCCGAAGGGCGGTATTTTGGGCGGCATGGCCGAGGGTGCGCGACTTACGTTTCGCGACCACGACCTGCGCCTCATCTTTATCTCGGGCTTTTTGGGTTTCTTTGCGTTTGGCGCGTTCGATTCGCTGGAGTCGTTGTTCTATCGCGATGTGCTCAACGTGGATATCGTCTGGCTGGGCTGGCTGTCCTCGGTCGTGGGCCTCACTTCCTCGGTGGGCGCGTTCATCCTGACCAAGCTTTCTGCCCGCCATGTCAACCTGCGATTGCTGCTCGGCGCGCTCATGGCCGTGGGCATTGGGTCCATGGTGTACGTGGGCACCGATATGCTGGGGGTCGCGATTATCGGTCAGGCGATTAACGGTCTGGCCTGGGGATTCCTGGAACCGCTGCAGATGATCTTGATTCAGGAGCGCGCCGACATCAAATACCTGGGGCGCATTACCGGCTTTGTGCGTTTTGGCCTGATGAGCGCCGGCGTGCTGCCGCTGCTGGCGGCTCCGTTTTTGGCGGAGGCTTTGGGCGTTCAGGCGGTGCTGTTTGGGGCATCGACCATTATTGCGCTGGTAGGAACGCTGTTCTTTGTCACACAAGGGAGGCGCCAGAGGCGTTAGCTATACATTCAATTCTAATTTAATACCACTCACCAGAGAATTTCGACCGTTCACCGAGGATTGGAGCAGATTGATAAGTGGTATTAAAAACACATTAGGTGTATGTCTATAATTGGTATCGAAAAGAAACGCGATGTATAGAGTTGCGTGCAGGACAGAAAGGAAAAGCCATGAAGGAAACCGAGAAGATCGAGATCATGCACTTTAGCCAGGAGGGCTACGTCGAGGACGGCAAGAACGTCTACGAGGCCGGCAAGAAGATGACCGCGCTCGCC
>NZ_QRHU01000049.1:0-1512 GCF_003470945.1 Collinsella sp. AM23-17
GAGAGCCACAACGACAACTCCATCGCCGACCCGGAGCCCTTCCTGCGCACCAACGTCGAGGGCACCTTCCGCCTGCTGGAGGCCGTGAGGAAATACGGCGTCCGCTACCACCACGTCTCCACCGACGAGGTCTACGGCGACCTGGCGCTCGACGACCCCGCCAAGTTCACTGAGGAGACGCCCTATAAGCCGTCCTCTCCGTACAGCTCGACCAAGGCTTCCTCCGACATGCTCGTCCGAGCGTGGACCCGCACCTACGGGCTTCGCACCACGATCTCCAACTGCTCCAACAACTACGGCCCCTACCAGCACGTGGAGAAGTTCATCCCCAGGCAGATCACCAACATCGTCGACGGCGTGCGCCCCAAGCTCTACGGCCGCGGCGAGAACGTCCGCGACTGGATCCACACCGAGGACCACTCCAGCGCCGTCTGGGACATCCTGACCCGCGGCCGCACGGGGGAGACCTACCTCATCGGCGCCGACGGGGAGAAGAACAACATCACCGTGCTGCGCATGATCCTTGCGGCCATGGGACGCGACCCCGAGGACTTCGACTGGGTCGCCGACCGCCCCGGCCACGACCGCCGCTACGCCATCGACTCCACCAAGCTGCAGACCGAGCTCGGCTGGAGGCCGGCGCACACCGACTTCGCCGAGGGCCTCAGGGCCACCATCGACTGGTACGTCGCCAACGAGGCCTGGTGGCGCCCGGCCAAGGAGGCCACCGAGGCCCGCTACCGCGCGCAGGGGCAGTAAGGAGAGCAGAGACATGGCAGACATCGCATTCGAGAAGGACCTCTCCGTCACCGAGACCGGCATCGAGGGCCTGAAGGTCGTCGAACTGGCCGTCCACGGCGACTCGCGCGGTTGGTTCAAGGAGAACTGGCAGCGCGCCAAGATGTGCGCGCTGGGCATCCCGGACCTCCGCGTCGTCCAGAACAACGTCTCCTACAACGACAGCCGCGGCGTCACGCGCGGCATCCACGCCGAGCCCTGGGACAAGTTCATCTCCGTGGCGCGCGGCTCGGTCTTCGGCGCCTGGGTGGACCTGCGCGAGGGCAGCGCCACCTACGGCAAGGTCTACACGACCGTGCTCGACCCCTCGAAGGCCATCTACGTGCCGCGCGGCGTGGGCAACTCCTTCCAGGCCCTGGAGGACGGCACCGCCTACACCTACCTGGTGGACGCGCACTGGTCCCTCGAGCTGAAGAAGACCTACACGTTCGTGAACCTCGCCGACCCCGAGCTCGACATCCAGTGGCCGATCCCGCTGAATCTGGCCACCGTATCCGAGGCCGACCTGAACCACCCGTACCTCAAGGACGTCGTCCCCATGGCGCCGAAGCGCACGCTCGTCACCGGCTGCAACGGCCAGCTGGGCCGTGCGGTCCGCGCGCTCGCCGAGGAGCGCGGCGTCGCGAAGGACTTCGACTTCTGCGACATCGACACCTTCGACATGTCCGACCCGGACGCCTACGTACAGTACGACTGGTCGCTCTACGGCACCGT
>NZ_QRHU01000005.1:0-116871 GCF_003470945.1 Collinsella sp. AM23-17
GGGCAGAGGCGGGGCATGCCCCGCCTCTTACACCACATCTCTGTGCGCTACCTACTGTTGCAAAAGAGGTGTCATATTTTTCGGCCTGTTCTGAGCAAAAACGGGCTCAAAATCAATTTATATAACCCCCTTTAAAGGGCGTTTGACGGCTTTCAACCTCTTCGAATCGCTCAAAGGAGGCAATTTGCTCTCGATTTTGCTGCTACTAAATTGGTGACAGTACTCATATTTGCCACTTTTTGCCCACGAGGTGTTCAGAGGAGCTCTCGACATGCATCTAACGCTACAATAACTACCACGTGGCTGGGTTTGCCAGCGAATGAGCGATGCCGCGGGAGGGGACATGGTCGAGTTTACGAAGACGATTAAAGATCCGTTGGGACTGCACGCCCGCCCGGTCGCGCTGCTCTACGATATCATTGCCAAGCATCGTAGCGACGTGTCGGTCAGCATCGGCGACCGCCATACCGATGGCCGTGACGTGATGGGCCTCATG
Source organism: Collinsella sp. AM23-17 (assembly GCF_003470945.1). Taxonomy (NCBI): domain Bacteria; kingdom Bacillati; phylum Actinomycetota; class Coriobacteriia; order Coriobacteriales; family Coriobacteriaceae; genus Collinsella; species Collinsella sp. AM23-17. The sequence goes on from NZ_QRHU01000005.1 coordinate 497, forward strand.
GCACTCTACGGCGAATGTGGCGAGGACATCGTCTTTCGCGTTTCGGGCGTAGACGAGGCCTCGTGCGTCACGTCGATCAGAAACCTATCCCTCTAAGCGCAACAATGTGACAAAGGGACAGTCCCTTTGTCACATCTGTTTCATACGGGAAACTTTTTCGAAAACTGAATAGGAACCCTTTCCAAAAAGTTAACCACGTGCTAGTTTACTATAGCGAACATAGACGTGGTTAACTTTTGCTGCGTCGATGTTGAGGACGAACTGACGTTAGGAGCTCACTCATGTCTTGCGGACCGCAGATGCCGGCAATGCCGCTTTCGATGGTAAAAGCGGGCGAAACCGTGCGTGTGTCTCGTGTAAAGGGCAATGAGGATATGAAGCACCACCTTAAGGACCTCGGATTTGTCGAGGGAAGCGAAATCCACGTAGTGAGCTCGAGTGGCGCCAACATCATCGTCACGGTGCTGGGCGCTCGCTTTGGCATCGATTCCAAGGTTGCCATGCACATCATGACCGTCGGTTAGTTCGCAGCATTTCATAAAAGCTGAAAGGGGGAAAAGAATATGAAGACGTTGGGTGACGTTAAGGTGGGCGAGAGCTCTACCATCGTCAAACTTCACGGCGAGGGCGCGCTGCGCCGTCACCTTATGGACCTGGGCCTCATCAAGGGCACTTCGTTCAAGGTCGTTAAGGTTGCACCGCTCGGAGATCCGGTCGAGATCAACGTGCGCGGCTACGAGCTTTCCATCCGCAAGGAGGAGGCTGCCGTCGTCGAGGTCCAGTAAGGGCCCGCGGCAACTATTTATGCAGATAAAGTTAGGTTTTTCTAACTTAAAATTGCAATGTTGAAGCACATTATCCAGCCCGTGCGGAGAAAGCAGCGCGGGCACACAAGGAAGAAGGATTGAATGGCGGATTCTCAGATCCATGTCGCGCTGGCGGGTAACCCCAACTGCGGCAAGACCACGCTTTTCAACCTGATCACCGGCGCCAACGGCTACGTTGGCAATTGGCCCGGTGTCACGGTTGAGAAAAAGGAAGCCAAGCTCCTGAGTGACAAGAACGTCACGATTACGGACCTCCCCGGCATCTACTCGCTTTCCCCCTACAGCCCCGAGGAGCAGTGCTCGCGCGATTACCTCATGAGCGGCGAGCCCGATGTGGTCGTCCAGGTTGTCGACGCGACCAACCTTGAGCGCAATCTGTACCTGGCACTTCAGGTCATCGAGACCGGCCTGCCCGTGGTCGTGGCCCTCAACATGGCCGACCTCGTGGAGAAGAACGGCGACAAGATCGACACGGACAAGCTTTCCAAGAAGCTTGGCTGCCCGGTCATGATGATCTCGGCCCTTAAAAACAAGGGTATCAAGGAGCTGTTCGAGCAGGTCAAGAAGTCTGCTGCTTCCAAGGGCCAGGTGCCGGAGCACAAGTTCGATTCCTCCATCGAGGACGTTCTGGACCACATCGAGAACAACCTGCCGGCGAGCGTTCCCGCCAACAAGCGTCGCTACTACGCTGTCAAGCTGTTTGAGCGCGACGCGGACGCCTGCAAGCTCATCAACCTCACCAAGGAGAAGGCCGCTCGCGTCGAGCAGCTGGTCGCCCAGTGCGAGCAGGATTGCGACGACGACGCCGAGTCCATCATCACCGGCGAGCGCTATGGCGTGATTGCCCACATTATCGACGAGTGCATGACCAAGGCTCCGGCCAAGATGAGCACCTCCGAGAAGATCGACCGCGTGGTTACCAACCGTATCCTGGGCCTGCCGATCTTTGTGGTCATCATGTTCTGCGTGTACTACATCGCCGTTTCCACCCTGGGCGGCACGGTGACCGACTTCACCAACGACCAGCTCTTCGGCACCGACGGCTGGTACGTGCTCGGTCAGGGTCGCGACGCCTATGACGCAGCTGTTGGGGCTGCGGGCGACAACGCCGACTCGGTCGACCCAGCACAGTACGGCCCCTATGTCCCGGGTATCACCACCGCGGTGCATGACGCTCTCGTGGCGGGCGGTACCGAGGACGGTGGCCTCGTCGATTCGCTGGTCTGCGACGGCATCGTGGCTGGCATCGGCGCCATCATGGGCTTCGTCCCGCAGATGTTCCTGCTCTTTGTGATGCTGTCTTTCTTGGAGGACTGCGGCTACATGGCCCGCGTCGCCTTCATCATGGACCGCGTGTTCCGCCGCTTTGGCCTGTCCGGTAAGTCCTTTATCCCCATGCTCGTGTCCTCGGGCTGCGGCGTCCCCGGCGTCATGGCTACCAAGACCATCGAGAACGAGAAGGACCGCCGCATGACGGTCATGACCACCACGTTCATCCCTTGCGGCGCCAAGCTGCCGATCATCGCCCTGCTTATGGGTTCCATCATTGGCGACTCTTCTACCACCGCTGCGTGGATCAGCCCGCTCTTCTACTTCCTGGGCGTCTTTGCCGTCATTGCCTCGGGCCTTATGCTCAAGAAGACCAAGCTCTTCGCCGGCCGCCCGACGCCGTTTGTTATGGAGCTTCCTGCCTACCACTTCCCGGCGATCCGCTCTTGGGCGCTGCACGTGTGGGAGCGCTGCTTCGCATTTATCAAGAAGGCCGGCACGGTCATCTTTGCGTCCACCGTCGTCGTTTGGTTCCTCTCCAACTTTGGTAGCTACAACGGCGCCTTTGGCTACCTGCCTTCCATGGAGGGCATCCCCGAGGAGTTCATGGATTACTCCGTGCTTGCCATGTTCGGCAACCTGGTCGCTTGGATCTTCGCCCCGCTCGGCTTTAGCACCTGGCAGGCCACCGCACTGACCGTCTCTGGCCTCGTCGCCAAGGAGAACGTTGTCGCCACCGCCGGCTCGCTGCTGTCCGTTGCCGACGCCGGCGAGACCGACCCGAGCCTGTGGACCGCGTTTGCGGCTATGTTCCCGACCATGGGCGCTTGCGTCGCCTTTGGCGCTTTCAACCTGCTGTGCGCTCCGTGCTTTGCCGCTATCGGCACCATCCGTAACCAGATGAACTCCGGTAAGTGGACCGCGATTGCCATCGGCTACGAGTGTGCCTTTGCTTGGGTCATCGGCCTGTTCATCAACCAGTTCTATAACCTGCTTGTGTTGGGCCAGTTTGGTATTTGGACGGTTGTAGCCATTGTGCTGCTGGTTGCGATGCTCTTCCAGATCTTCCGTCCCATGCCTAAGCACGCTTGGACCGACGAGGACGAGACCAACACCGCTTCCGCCGCAGTTTCCGCTTAAGTCCGAATAAGGATTAGCCCCTTTCCACGAGCCCGGGTGTCCCAGCGACACTCGGGCTTTTTGGTGGGGGAGATGTGGCGTTTCCGCAGATAAAACCGACCAAAATAAACCTGTCCCTTTTTGGTAGGTGGAGAATGGGGTAAAGTAAGTGGTGGCTAACTAGAGGAGGCTTGCTATGGCACCTATCGATATTGTTGTACTGGCTGTTATCGGTATTGCGTTTGTCGCCGTGTGCGTACGCATCTACCGCAAGGGAACCTGCGCCGACTGCGCTCAGGGCGGCGTTTGCACGGGACATTGCTCCAACAAAAAGACTTGCGCCGCACTTAAGGGCGTGGACAAAATTGCCGAAGACTTGGGCCGCGGTATCAAGTAAGGTCCGTCATCCAAGCGCCTCGCGAGCATCCGTTCGCGGGGCGCTTTGCACATTTGGGGGAGAGCGCGGCGAGTTGAAGAGTGATTTTGGGGTATCGTTACCTGTACTGTTAATTGGCAACTTATCTATAACGGAGTAACCCCATGAGCGCTCGCGTAACCATGAAGGACATAGCCGCTGAGCTTGGCGTTTCCATCAATACCGTGCACAAGGCCCTGACGGGTAAGGCCGGCGTGAGCGAATCCGTGCGCTCCAAGGTGAATGCTAAGGCCGAGGCCATGGGCTACCATCGCAACACAAGTGCCTCGAGCCTGCGACGCAAGGATGTCAACCTGGTGTTTTGCCTGCCCCGCGCATCGCGCGAGGGGGCGTACTTTTTCCGTTACCTTTGGGAAGGCTGCAACCGCTTTGAGCAGGAGGTCATCGATCAGGGCATTACGGTTGAGCGCGTAGAATTTGGCGTGGGCGGCTACGCCGATGCGCTCGAGCAGATTGATGAGCGTCTGCAGGTAGGCGAGAAGATTGACGGCCTGCTTGCCTATGTTCCGGGCGATGACCGCGCGACCGAGCTTTTGAGGCAGATTGCCGAGGCGGGCGTGGCGATTGAGCTCGTCGACGGCGACCGACCGCACCTCGATCGCCTGGGTGCCAGTCTGGCGGACTATTCCGCGGCGGGCAGCCTTATGGCAGAGCAGGCGGCTAACCTGGTCCACGCTTCTGGGGTTGACGCCCGCGTGCTCCTGTTGGCGGGCGATCCCTATACCGACTCACACTACCTGACCGCCCGCGCCTTTCATAATTACCTGCGCGAACACGATATTCCATGGCAGGTTGAGGACCTTGCCGGCGCCCATGCGCAAGTCAAACAGCTCGAGCGCGAGCTTGAGCAGCGCTTGAGTGCGCCGGATGCTCCCGAGCTCATCTGTAGCGTTTTTGCCGTTGGTTCCGAGGTGGTCGCCGACGCGCTTGTTTCAAGCGGCAAGGCCGGCAAGGTCATGGTAATCGGCAACGACCTGTTCCCCGAGAGCGCCTTGGCCTTGCGCCGTGGCATCTTTACCAATATTGTCTATAAGGACCCGGTGAGCCTGGCCTACCGTGGCGCTAAGACTTTGGGCGAGTATTTGCTGTGGGGTAAAACTCCGGCGGAGCCCGTGCAGAAGGGTGCTGTGGAGATGGTGTTTGCCAGCAACGTCGACCGCTACTGCGAGCTTGCGGGAATTTAGCCGTTTGGTCAGGTACCCCCTCTTGCGACGTGCATTTTTTGGAGTATTCAGCAATGGCGTGTCCCGAAAGAGGTTAGGACGACTGTTTTAAGTGCCCCCGATGGCGTAATTCGCCATCGGGGGCACTTATTTATGCCGATTGGGCGCAATATGAGCATCAGATAGGGCTTCGAAGACGGTGCGCGGTGCGCTCCGATGCTGAATACTCCCAAAAATGCACGGCGGAACATGACCCACCTGGCCAAAGCGCTCAAGTTCGGTATTCGGGGACGCCTGCCAATTCGCAATACATACAAGTCACGGCTCCAGTAACCGTTGAACGGGCAAAATCGACCGTTCACCCCATGGTGGTTAGGTGAACGTTCACCTTTTAAGTCGCAATGAACTAGTATAGTGAACGTTCACATAGAGGATAACGAGCGTATCGTGCGCCCGCTCCGCCAACAAAGGGGTTGTTTGATGAAAAACTTCATGGACGATCAGGATTTCCTGCTGAGCACCAAAACCGGTGAGGAGCTGTTCCACAACTTTGCCGAGGGCATGCCCATCGTTGACTACCACTGCCACATTTCTCCCAAGGAGATCTGGGACGACAAGCGTTTTGAGAACATCACCGAGGTTTGGCTGGGCGGTGACCACTACAAGTGGCGCCTGATGCGTGCCAACGGCGTCGACGAGCGCTTCATTACCGGCGATGCCCCTGCTCGCGAGAAGTTCCAGAAGTGGGCCGAGACCCTGGGCCGTTGCGTGGGCAACCCCGTCTTTGAGTGGAGCCACCTGGAGCTTAAGCGTTACTTTGGCTACGAGGGCGTCCTGAACGGCAAAACCGCTCAGGAGGTCTGGGACCTTGCCAACGCCAAGCTCGCCGAGGCCAGCTTTACCTGCCGCAACCTCATCAAGCAGTCCAACGTCCGCATGATCTGCACTACCGACGACCCCGCCGACAGCTTTGAGTGGCACAAGAAGATTGCCGCCGACGACAGTTTTGACGTTCAGGTCGTTCCCGCCATGCGCCCCGATGCCGCCCTGCGCATCGAGCGTGGCCAGGAGTTCGCCGACTACTGCAAGCATCTCTCCGAGGTTGCTGGCGTTGAGATCAGCGACTTCGAGGGCATGAAGGCCGCCATCTCCAAGCGCTACGAGGTCGCCCACGAGCTGGGCTGCCGCGCTTCCGACCACGCGCTCGACTACGTTATGTACGTTCCGGCTACCGCCGACGAGATCGAGACTATCTTTGCCAAGGGCCTTGCCGCCGAGCCGCTTACCGAGGACGAGGTCCTCAAGTACAAGACGGCCTTTATGCAGTTCGTCGCCGGCGAGTATGTCCGCCTTGGCTGGGCCATGCAGCTGCACTTTGGCTGCAAGCGTGACAACAACCGCGCTATGTTCGCCAAGCTCGGTCCCGACACCGGCTACGACTGCATCTCCAACTACACGCCGTCCGACCAGCTGGCCGATTTCCTCAACTCCATCCAGGAGTCCACGGGTCTGCCCAAGACCATCCTGTACAGCCTGAACCCCATCGACAACACCATGATCGATACCGTGATGGGCTGCTTCCAGGAGGCTCCGACCGCCGGCAAGATCCAGAACGGCTCTGCCTGGTGGTTCAACGACAACGAGGTTGGTATGCGCGAGCAGCTCACGGCTCTGGCCAACGAGGGCGTGCTGGGCAACTTTGTGGGCATGCTTACCGATTCCCGCTCCTTCCTGTCCTACCCGCGTCATGAGTACTTCCGTCGCGTGCTGTGCGGCGTGATCGGCGAGTGGGTCGAGCAGGGCAAGTATCCGGCCGACATGGAGCTGCTGGGAGCCATCGTGCGCGACATTAGCTACAACAACGCGGTCCGCTACTTTGGCTTTGACCTGGATACCGTCGAGGCCTAAACCCGCATCGAATCACACCGAACTCGGGAGCGCCGTTGCCACACGCGGCGCCCCCGTTTTGCCTGCACGCTAACAGCAATCTAAGGAGAGACATCGATGGAGAACATCAGCTACGAGACGCTCGAGAAGATCGGCTACAAGGGCTACCTGCTGCCCAAGGACGCGCCCGAGAAGGTTCTGCAGTTTGGCGAGGGCAATTTCCTGCGCGCCTTCGTCGACCGCTTCTTTGACATGGGCAACGAGGCAACCGGCTGGAACGGCAAGGTTGTCATGGTCCAGCCCATCAGCGGTGCCTTTGGCTTTGCCGACGGCATTAACGCTCAGGATGACCTGTACACCGTGCTGGTGCGCGGCAAGGAGAGCGGCAACACGGTCGACGAGTCCCGTGTGATCAGCGCCTGCAGCCGCTGCCTCAATCCGTATCGCGAGGACGACTACCGCGCCATGATGGAGGTCGCCGTCTCCGACGATTTGGAGATTATCGTCTCCAACACCACCGAGGCCGGTATCGCCTACGATCCGTCCTGCAAGGCCGACGACATGCCGCCCGCGAGCTTCCCCGCCAAGCTTGCCCAGGTGCTCCACACCCGCTGGGCCGCCGGCAAGCCGGGCGTCATCGTGCTCGCCTGTGAGCTCATCGATCACAACGGCGAGGAGCTGCTGCGCATCATGAACCAGTACGTGAGCGACTGGGGCTGGGAGGACGAGTTTGCGCAGTGGATGGCCAACGACTGCACCGTCTGCACCACGCTCGTCGACACTATCGTCCCCGGCCGTATCCGCGACCCTAAGGAGGCCGCTGCCGTGGCCGAGCGCCTGGGCTACGAGGATCCCTTCCTGGCCGTGCGCGAGCCCTTCCAGATGTGGGGTATCCAGGGCGATGAGTCGCTCAAGGAGCGTCTGCCCTTCGTGAAGGCCGGCCTGCCGGGCGTCTTTGTGACCCCCGATGTCACCCCGTACAAGAAGCGCAAGGTCCGCATCCTCAACGGCGCCCACACTGCCTTTGTTCCGGGTTCCTGGGTTGCCGGCTTTGACATCGTGCGCGATTGCATGCACGACGAGACCGTTCGCGGCTTCATGAACACCATGCTCTACGACGAGGTCATCCCGACGCTTGCCGCCGACCTGGACGTCGAGGACTGCAAGGCCTTTGCTGCCGCCGTCGAGAACCGCTTCGACAACCCGTTTATCGACCACGCGCTGCTCTCCATTTGCCTCAACTCAACCGCCAAATGGCGTGCTCGCGACCTGCCCACGCTCAAGGACTATGTTGCCGAGACCGGCAACCTGCCCAAGTGCCTGGCGACGAGCCTCGCTACGCTCATTGCCTTCTATACGCAGGAACTCGTTGCTCGCGAGGGTGACGGCCTGCACCTGCGCCGCGCCGACGGCACCGAGTACACCGCTCAGGACGATGCCTTCGTGCTCGACTTCTACGCCGCCCACGCCGGTGCAGACGATGCCGAGCTGGTGCACGACGTGCTCAGCAACGAGCAGATGTGGGGCGAGGACCTTACGCAGATCGCCGGCCTTGAGGAGTTTGTCGTCAACGCGCTTGCCGTTGTGCGCGCCGAGGGCGCCAAGCAGGCCTTCGCCAACGCCCAGGCCTAAATCCTTCTGTGCGCGCGCCGGGCAACTGGCGGGCGCCCGCTGACTTCTGCTCAACCTGTAGGGTTAGGACCATTTGTAATGAACACTATCCAGATCAATCCGGCCGATAACGTGATCGTCGCGCTGTCGCCGCTTGCCAAGGGCACCGCCGTCGCGGTTCCCGGGGTGGGCGAGGTCGTTGCCGCGGAGGATATTCCGCAGGGCCACAAGATGGCCGTGCGTGCCATTGCGGCGGGGGAAGACGTCGTCAAGTACGGTCTTCCTATCGGTCACGTGACGGGCGACATCCAGCCCGGTCAGTGGCTTCATACGCATAACGTCAAGACCAACCTTTCGGGCGAGGTCGAGTACGCTTACAACCCGACGCATCCGGTCGTTGAGCCGGTTGAGCCCGAGACCTTTATGGGCTTCCGCCGCGCTGACGGCCGCGCCGCCACGCGCAACGAGCTGTGGATCATCCCCACGGTCGGCTGCGTCAACGAGGTCGCACGTGCCATGTGCGAGCAGGCTCAGGATCTGGTCGAGGGCTCGCTGGAGGGCGTTTACTACTTCCCGCATCCCTTTGGCTGCTCACAGACCGGTGCCGACCATGCCCAGACGCGCCGCTTGTTGGTGGCGCTCTCGCGTCACGCAAACGCTGCGGGTGTGCTGTTCCTGTCCCTCGGTTGCGAAAACTGCACGCACCAGCAGGTACTCGACGAGCTCGGTGACTTCGATCGCGAGCGCGTTCGATTCCTCGCCTGCCAGGATGTAGCCGACGAGCAGGTCGAGGGTCACAAGATCCTGTCCGAGCTTGCCGACCTGGCCAAGCAGGCCAAGCGTGAGCCCATTCCTGCCTCCGAGCTGGTCATTGGCCTTAAGTGCGGCGGCTCTGACGGTCTTTCGGGCATTACCGCCAACCCCACGATCGGTCGCGTGAGCGATATGGTTGTCGCCCGCGGCGGCACGTCGGTGCTCACCGAGGTGCCCGAGATGTTTGGCGCGGAGAGCATTCTGCTCGATCGCTGTGAGAGCCAGGACGTCTTTAACGCAGCTGCCGACATGCTCAACGGCTTTAAGGACTACTTTATCAGCCACGGCGAGGTCGTCTATGAGAACCCGAGCCCCGGCAACAAGGACGGCGGCATTACCACGCTCGAGGACAAGAGCTGCGGCTGCGTGCAAAAGGGCGGATCTGCCCCCATCGTCGACGTGCTGCCGTATGCCGGTCAGGCTACCAAGCATGGCCTGAACATGCTGTGCGGTCCGGGCAACGACATGGTATCCACCACGGCCCTGACGGCTGCCGGCTGCCACGTGATCCTGTTCTCGACCGGCCGCGGCACGCCGTTTGGCGCACCGGCGCCTACACTCAAGGTGTTCACCAACCAGCGTCTGTGCGACCACAAGGCCAACTGGATGGACTTTAACGCCGGCGTGGTGGCTACGGGCGAGCGCACGCTCGATGAGGCTGCCGACGACCTGTATCAGATGGTGCTGGACACGGCGAGCGGCAAGCTTACGAGTGCCGAGCGTCGCGGCTGCCACGAGATCAGCATTTGGAAGGATGGCGTCTGCCTGTAGCGGTAAATGGGTTCGCATAGGGCGCTATTGACCATGGCCCCGTCGGGAGTGTTCCCGGCGGGGCCATGTTTGTTCTGTCTGTTCGGGCGTGTCTTCCTGAGGGTACGGGAGCGGCGAAAACAATAAACGTTCACCTAATCGACCTCAAATTTAAACCCACTCAATACCCATGTAATCGTGATTTTTTTCAAGTCAGATATCCGTTTAACGGCAAAAAACGACCGTTCAAGGATAATATACAAGTGAACGTTCACCTATCATAAGCAATCGCGCATAATCTAGCTAAACGTTCACCCTGCGAGTGGACGACATGCAGACAGACGTCGGTATGGACTCCAATGTCTTGTTACAAGACAATCGAGAAAAGAGAGGGAGCTCGATGACTAATAAGATCGGAAAAAAGCGCAAGATCACATTCTGGACGCGCTTGGGCTTTGGTATGGGCGGTATGCTCAACTCCGGCGCCCTGAGCTTTACGCACAGCTACATGGTGCTGTTCCTGTCCACGGAGTGCGGCCTGTCCGCAGGCGAGGCTGCGCTGATCAGCTCGTTCGCCATCTACCTCAACGCCATTCTGTGCCCGCTGATGGGTTTTGTGGCCGATAACTTCTATGCCACTAAGATCGGCCGCATCTTTGGCCGCCGCCGTTTCTGGATCTTGCTGGCTATCCCGATGATGGTCGCCGAGCCGCTCATCTTTGTGGCTACGCCGTTCGGTTTCCCGTACTACTTTGCGCTGTACCTGATCTACAACGTCGCGTACACGTTCTGCACCGCCAACCTGTCGCCGCTGACCATCGAGATGACCGACGACTTCAAGGAGCGTACGTACCTCACCGGCTACAAGCACCTCTTTGGTAACGCCGCCGGCTTCCTGATGGCAGCACTCGTCGGCTTTGGCTTTGGCACCTTCGGCGAGACCAACCCGTTCAGCTACTTCATCATCGCTACGATCAACGCTTCGGTCATGGCAATCTCGCTGCTGTGCGTGTACCTGTCTACGTGGGAGCACACCCCCGAGGAGGTCGCTCAGGAGAAGATCGAGAGCGTCGGCGAGGGTATCAAGAAGTTCTTCATCGACGTTGTCTCCACCTTCCGCAACAAGTCCTTCCGCAAGGTCCTGTATGCGCAGGTCTCCACGAAGCTCGCTGCTGCCTGCTGGTCTGCCTGCCTGTCCTTCTTCATCGTCTACTGCTTGCAGATTCCTAAGTCCTACGAGTCCGTGATGGAGATGCCCGGCAAGGTCGTCGCTATCGTCTGCACTGCCATCTGGGTCGCCCTCATGGCCAAGAAGGGCTTCCACAAGTCTTGGTACCTGGCAAACGTCGGTTGCGCCGCGTGCATCATCGCCTACAACTACTTCGCCTTTGGTCAGATCAACGGCACCTCCACGGTCGCCATCGTCATGATCGCCTACCCCATCATCTTCGCCATCTGGAAGTTCTTCTACGTTGGCTTCCAGTATCTGCCCGATGTTCTGCTCAACTACATCCCCGATGTCGATGAGCTCATCACCCTGCGTCGTCGCGAGGGCATCTACAGCTCCGCACAGCAGCTCTGCCAGCAGATCGCCCAGGCTGTTGCCGTCAACGTATGGGCTATCGTCCTTGCTGCCTCCGGCTTCATTCAGACCGCCGGCAACAGCGACGCCGTGACCCAGCCCGCCACCGTGCCTCTGTACATCTGCGGCTACATGCTCATCGGCTGCGCCGGCTTCTTCCTGCTCGCGGCCGTCCTTGCCCGCGGCATCAAGATCGACAAGGAGCAGTGCGACATCCTTTGCGACGAGATCCACCGTGTCAAGGAGGGTGGCAAGATGGCTGACGTCAAGCCCGAGGTCAAGGCGCTTTGCGAGGAGCTCTCCGGCTTTAAGTACGAGGACTGCTTCGCCCACAACAATGTTGGCTTCCAGGACGGCAGCGTAATTCCCGCCGAGTAGGGCAGGCGCATCGTCCAAACCAAAGGGCCGTGCCACCGGAGACCCACCGGCGGGTGCGGCCCTTTTTTAAAAACGAGTAGTATGAACTTCTGATTACATTTGAGGGAGAGACCCATGGAGACGAACGTTATCTGGCGCAATGCCCGCGCGGCCGTTATCGAGCTTGACGATGGCGGCTACTTTACCTGTGCCGATACGTGGGAGATCTTTGTCAACGATGAGCCCGCCGGTACCACGAATACGGTCGAGACCTATGTCGATGGCCTGACCCCCGGCAAGCGCAACCTGATCCGCTTTGTCTGCGACGAGCGCGAGTTGAGCGTAGGCGTCACCACGCCGGCGGAGCCCTTTACCATCAACGTTCGCGACTGCGGAGCCAAGGGCGATGCCGAGCACGATGACACCACCAACATTCAGGCTGCCATCATGGCCTGCCCCAAGGGCGGGCGCGTGCTGATCCCCGCCGGCAACTACCGCATCAAGTCCCTCTTCCTTAAGAGCAATATCAACATCGAGCTTGCCGAGGGCGCGGTGCTGCTGGCCCGCCACGACCGCGCCGCGCTTGCCTACATTCCGGGTACGGTCGCGGGCGACGAGGGCGCCGGGTATGCCGGCACCGACATGCTGCCCCTGGGCCGCTGGGAGGGCGAGAGCTTCTCGACCTACTGTTCGACCTTTACGGGCCTGAGCGTGCACGACGTGTGCATCTATGGCCGCGGCGCCATCGACGGTCAGACCGATTTTGCCGAGGACAACTGGTGGAATAAGGACTTTAAGAACATCTTCCGTCCCGAGGAGGGCCGCGAGGTCGCCCGCCCGCGCATGATCTTCCTGTCCGAGTGCGAAAACGTGAGTCTTGCCGGCTTTACCGTGCGCAACAGCCCGGCGTGGAATATCCATCCCATTCTGTGCGAGCACGTCGATGCCCTGTGCCTGTCCATCGAGGGTCCCAAGAACTCCCACAACACCGACGGTTTTGATCCCGAGAGCTGCGGTTTTGTCCGCATCCTTGGCTGTCAGTTCTCGGTGGGGGACGACTGCATCGCCATCAAGAGCGGCAAACTGGGCATTGAACCCGAGCTCCGTCCCGCCACGCACGACGTGCTGATCTCGCACTGCTACATGCACGACGGCCACGGCGCCGTGGTGCTGGGATCCGAGGCCGCCGGCGGCATCAAGGACCTCACCGTGAGCAAGTGCCTCTTTGAGCGCACCGACCGCGGCCTGCGCGTCAAGACACGCCGCGGACGCGGCAAGGACGCCGTCAACGAGGGCATCACCTTCGAGCACATTCGCATGGATAAGGTGCTCACGCCCTTCGTGGTCAACTCGTTCTACTTCTGCGACAAGGACGGCAAGACCGACTACGTGCAGTCTCGTGAGGCGCTGCCCGTCGACGACCGTACGCCCGGCTTTGGCGCCACGACGTTTTGCGATATCGAGGCCACCAACTGCCATGCGGCCGCGGCCTATATCACGGGCCTTCCCGAGAGCAAGGTGACGCGCCTGACGTTCCAAGATGTCCATGTGACCTTTGCCGCCGATGCCGAGCCCTTTGTGCCGGCCATGGCCTGCGGCGTGGAGCCCATGGTGCGCCAGGGCATCATCGCGCAGAACGTGAAAGTCCTCGACCTGCAGAACGTGCGCATCGAGGGTCAGGATGGCGACGAGCTGCAGCTGCAAAACGTCGACAAGGTTATCCGCGCGTAGGGTAGTGCTCCTGCACAAGTGAATACGGCATGTTGAGGCGTGCGACGGTTGGGTCTGCCCGGCTGTCGCACGCAATCTATAGGTGCCGGTATTGCATGGTGGGTGTTCTGTGACAGAAAGCGTAAAGACAGATGAGTGGTAAAGAACAGCTCTTTGAGGTATCGCTCGAACGCGAAGGCGCGTATCGCAGCATTTCGGCGGCGCTCGAGGCGGCGGAGCGGTGTGTGCCCGATGCGACCGTGCCGGTGCGCGTGCTGGTGGCGCCGGGTGAGTACCGCGAGCAGGTCGAAATTCGTCGTCCGCATGTGACGCTCGAGGGCGAGACGGCCGACAGCGTGCGTATCGTGGGAGGCCTGGGTGCCAAGATGCCTTCGGAAGATGGTAGCGGCCAGGATGGAAGACTCGGCACCTTCCGTACGTACACGGTGCTGGTCGATGCCGACGACGTGACGCTTGCGGGTCTAACAATCGAAAACAACGCTGGTGATGGGCGCGAGGTCGGCCAGGCGATTGCCCTGTATGCCGATGGTGACCGCCTGGTTGTCGATGCCTGCTGCATTAAGGGACACCAGGACACGCTCTTTTTGGGGCCGCTGCCGCCGCGCGAGGCCAAGCCGGGCGGCTTTATAGGCCCCAAGCAGTTCGCCCCGCGCCGCGTGGGGCGGCAGTATTTTCGACGTTGCCGGATCGAGGGCGATGTCGACTTTATCTTTGGCGGCGCGCGTGCCTACTTTGAGGGGTGTGAGATTCGCTCGCTCAACCGCGATATGGATGTCAACGGGTATGTAACGGCAGCCTCCACGCCTCAGGGCGAGCCGTACGGATTTGTGTTTCATGGCTGTTCGTTTACAGCCGATGAGGGCATTGCCCCCGGATCGGTCTATCTGGGTCGTCCATGGCGCGAGTGGGCCCAGACCGTTTTGCTCGAATGCTGGCTGGGCCCCCATATTTCACTCGAGGGTTGGTGGGATTGGAATAAGCCAGCGGCACATGACGGCACCCTGTATGCCGGTGGTACCCTGTTTGGCCCGGCGGGCGATACTGTCGCTTGGGTGCCGTGGGCGCATTGCCTGACTGGTCAGGATTCCGAACGCTATGCGCGTGACCGAGTGCTTGCCGGCACGGATGGTTGGGATCCCGAGGGCGGCGACGGTGATGCGGTAGAGACGGTCGGGCTATCTGCCAATGGCCGCACCGTGCACATCGAGACGTACTACGAGGACGAGCCTGCGCTGCGCGCCCGACTGAAGCGCGAAGGGCGCTCGGCCGCATTTACGGGCAAGACTCCCACAGACTTTGAGGCATGGAAGGCTGCGACCAGGACTCGTCTGTACGATATTTTGGGTCTTTCGCTTATGGACCGCGCCCCGATTGAGATTCGTGAGCTCAATCGCGTGCGGGTTGCCGGCGGCATCGTGCGTACTCATGCGCTGTTGCAGGTTGAGCACGATGTGTGGATGCCGTTTTACCTGTTGGAGCCGTCCCGCCCCAAGCTTGACGAGCGGGGACTCAAGCGCTGCTATATCTGCCCGCATGGTCACCAGGGGGCGGGTGCTGCAAGCATAGCCGGCGTTGCGGGCGTGCCGGCGGTCGACGATGCCGTGCGTAAGTTCAATTACGACTACGGTCTGCGTTTGGCGCGCATGGGTTACGTGACCGTCTGCCCCGATGCGCGTGGTTGGGGATACCGTCGTGACTGGAAGGGTCAGGGCGACGACGAGAACAGCTACCTGCGCGGTACGTGTCTGAATCAAGCACGTATGGCCGAGCCGCTGGGTCTTACGGTCGCGGGCCTCAACGCCTGGGACAACATGCGCTTGATTGATTACTTGGAGACACGCGGTGACATTGCCATGGACGACCTGGGCTGCTTTGGTTTTTCGGGCGGCGGTTACATGACGTTGTACCTGTCCGCGCTCGACCCACGCGTGCGCAAGGCGTTTGTCTCGGGCTATCTGTACGGCGTTGATGATTCGCTACTGCACCTCAACGGTAATTGCAGCTGCAATTACACGCCTGGACTCTGGCGTCTGCTCGACATGGGCGACATTGCATCGCTTGTCGCGCCACGGCCGCTCTTGGTTCAGAGCTGCGAGAAAGACCATCTCAACGGCGCCCGCGGGCTTGCGAACGTAGACGAGCAGCTCGATATCGTTCGCGACGCCTACGCGCTGCTGGGCAAGGACGAAAACCTTCTGCACGAGGTCTGCCCGGGTGGACACCACCTGGGCGTGGCGCATCTTGCCGAGGATATCGAATGGCTCGATTCGCAAGTTGCGGAATACGCCCACGCATAGTCCTTCGGTATGTTGCAAATGAACGGTATGTACCTGTATGACCGCCGGTGTGCGGGTGAGGAGAAGAATATGGAACCGAAAAACTTGAGCGAATCGACCATCTGCTGCTTTGGCGACTCGACCACCTGGGGCGATAACGGATGCGGTGGGGGAGGCAACGATATCTCCTGGACTTCGCATCTAGGAGCGCTGCTGGGCGGCGCTACGGTCGAGAATTTTGGTATTAAGGGTTCGCGTATTGCCGTCAAGGCCGACCGTACCGATTCGTTTGTCGAGCGTTTGGACGGCATCGATCACGCGGCAGACGTCTGCATCGTCTTTGGCGGCGTTAACGACTTTAGCCGTAACGTGCCGCTAGGCGAGCCGGGCAGCACCGACGTACACGAGTTCTATGGCGCGCTCGATTATCTCATCCGTACCATCACGGCTCGCTCGCCCCGGTTGAGGCTCGTGCTTATGACGCCGTGCAAGACGAGCGGAAAGCACGAGAAGGATATCCCGGCAAGCAACGAGGCCAACCATCTGGGCCTGACGCAAGACGCCTATGTGCAGGCGATGCTGGAGGTTTGCGACCGCTACTCGGTGCCGGTGATCGACCTCTATGCGCAAAGCGGTATCAGCCCGTTTTTGCCGGAGCACCGCGAGCTCTACATGCCGGACGGTCTGCATTACAGCCCTGCCGGCTATGAGCGCCTGGCGCATCGCATCGCTGCGGGCCTCACCGCCGTTTGCCGTTAAAAGTTTGCCGTTCACGGGGATTATAGGGTTAACGTTCACCCTATAATCCCCGTTCGCGTTACACTAGGGGAAACGTTCACCCATCAATAACGTCAGAGGGGACAGCAATGGGTTGCAATCAGATTCTGGACCGTTATATCGAGCAGTTGATCGAGACCTCTACGCCTCAGGCGCCGGCCTGGAATATCGAAAAGCTTCGCGCCGGCAAGGAGAACACCTGGAATTACATTGACGGCTGCATGATCAAGGCACTCATCGAGCTGTACGAGATCACCGGCGAGCAGCGTTACCTGACCTTCGCCGACGACTATATCGACTTCTTTGTCCAGGATGACGGCACCATCAAGCATTACGATCCCCAGGAGTACAACCTCGACAACGTCAACGCGGGCAAAACCCTCTACAAACTCTATGACCTGGTGGGCAAGCCCAAGTACCGTGCCGCCATGGATACCATCTATCGTCAGCTCGAAACCCAGCCGCGTACCAAAGAGGGTGTGTTTTGGCACAAGGCCGTCTACCCCAACCAGATCTGGCTCGACGGCATGTACATGGCGCAGCCGTTCTACATGCAGTACGAGCTGAGCTTCCACAACCGCCGTGCCTGCTCGGATAGCTTCCATATGTTCCAAGTGGTGCACGATTTGATGCGCAACCCCCTCAACGGCCTGTACTATCACGCCTACGACGCGAGCCGCAAGCAGTTCTGGTGCGATCCCGTCACCGGCCTTTCGGCCAACTTCTGGCTGCGCGCCGAGGGCTGGTTCGCCATGGCGCTCATCGATACCTGGGAGCTCATGCCGCCCTCGATGTCGGCCGAGAAGGACGAGATCCGCAAGATGTTCCACGACCTGATCGACGCCATGCTGCCGTATCAGGACGAGAAGACCGGCATGTGGCACCAGGTCATCAACCTGCCCAATATCGCCCCCAACTATCTGGAGGAGTCGGGCAGCGCCATCTTTGCCAACGCCATCATGAAGGGCGTGCGCCTGGGCGTGCTGGGCGAGCGCTACTACCAGTACGGCCGCCGTGCGTTTGACGGCATCTGCGACACGTGCCTGTCCGAGCGCGAAGGACAGCTGGCGCTCGACAACATCTGCCTGGTGGCGGGTCTTGGCAACACCGCGCACCGCGAGGGCACGTTTGGCTACTACATGAGCGAGCCCGTCGTCAAAAACGACGCGAAGGGCGTGGCGCCGCTGGTGCTCGCCTATATCGAGACCATGCATCATGACAAGTTGGCCGGTAAGCGCGATCCGCTCGCCCCTTCGGGCGTGTGCTCCATCGATGACCCGTTTGGCGGCTACACGCCGGGCATCAATGCGTGCAAGGAGGTCTAGGCATGGCGCAGTCAAAAGGCGCACTGAGCGTCGGCGTGCGCCTGCACGACCTGCCCGAGGGTACGGTCGAGGAGCGCATTCGCATGGCGGGCAAACTGGGTTTCTCATGCATTCAGCTGCCGAGCAAAGTACTCTACAAGTCCTTTGGCATTAACCGTTCCGGCCTTACGCACGAACTCGCCGACCATCTGCGCGAGGTGCTCGACACCAACGGCGTGCAGGTGGCGGTGCTCGGCTGCTATAAAAACCTGGCAACGCCCGATCAGAATCAACTGGTGGATACCTATGCCGAGTACGAGGCGTGCCTGAGGTTCGCGCGCTGGCTTGGGGGCTGTCCGGTGGGGACCGAGACGGGGCGCCCTAACGCGCAGAACAAGATGGCCGATGACCGTTTTTCGGCCGCTGCGCTCGATGCGTTTTGCAAAGGACTCGCACGCGTGTGCTCGATGGCCGAAAAAGAGGGCGGCGAGCTTCTGATCGAGCCCGGTTGGAATGAGATCGTCAATACGCCCGAGCGCTGCCGCGAGGTTCTGGAGCGCGTTTCGAGCACCGCACTCGGCGTGATCTACGATCCGGTGTCGCTACTGCATCCCACGATTGTCGGTGAGGCTTCCGAGCAGGTGTCGCGCATGTTGCACTTGTGCGGCAGCAAGATTCGCGTGCTGCATGCCAAGGACTACGAGATCGTAGACAACGAGGACCAGGATGGCTGGTGTGATGGCTCGGGCTCTCGTTTGGTATGCCACGGCGCCTGTACGTGCGGAAACTTTGATTTTGAGGCTATTGCCGCTTGGGCCGCGGCCGCGCGACCGGGCATTATGACCGTTATCGAGAACAGCACACCGTCCACGGTCGAGCGTTCGCGCGACGAGCTGCTGCGCATGGGGCACAGCGTGATGTGCGAGCACGTGATTCTGTAACAAAGCAGGCTGGGCGAAAGAGATTGCCGCAGAGGTCAAAGAGGGGTACCGATGGCTATTCATATTGTTGAGGAAGCGAACCGCTGCCTAGGTTGCAAAAAGGCGTTCTGTCAGCTTAAAGGCTGCCCGGTTCAGACGCCTATCCCGCAGATCATTGATCTGTTCAAGCAGCGCCGGCTTCAGGAGGCGGGTGAGCTGCTGTTCCAGAACAACCCCATGAGCGCGGTCTGTTCCATGATCTGCAACCATTCGGGCCAGTGCGAGGGCGCGTGCATCCAGGGCCGCAAGGGCGCGCCGGTGCATTTCTCGAGCATCGAGAACTATATCTCGACAGCGTATTTGGATCGCAAGGAGTGGAAGCCGGCGCCGTCGTGCGGCAAGCAGGTTGCCGTGGTCGGTTCCGGTCCTGCCGGCATTACCGTGGCCATTAAGATGGCCCAGCTGGGCTGTGCCGTCACGGTGTTTGAGCAGCGCCCCGAGATCGGCGGCGTGCTGGAGTACGGCATCCCCGAGTTTCGCCTGCCCCGTGCTCTCGTGCAAAAGTACCGCCACGTGATGTGCTCGCTTGGCGTACGCGTCCGTCCCTCGACCACCATTGGCGGCGCGCTGCATATCGACGACCTGCTGCGCGACGGCTACGATGCGGTCTTTGTCGGTACCGGTACCTGGCGCGCCCGCAAGCTGGGTATTCCCGGCGAGTCGCGTGGCAACGTACTGTTTGGTATCGATTACCTGGTCGATCCCACGAGCGTGGCGATCGGTCAGAACGTGGCGGTTATCGGCGCCGGCAACGTGGCCATGGATGTTGCCCGCACGGCCCTGCGCTCGGGTGCTCGCAAGGTTACCGTGTATGCCCGATCGCGCCATATCTCGGCCATCGATGACGAGGTGGAGCTGACCGAGCTTGACGGTGCCGAGATCGTGCGCGGCAAGGCGATCTGCGCCATCGACGATAACGGTCCGGTGTTCGAGACGGCTATCTTTGACGAGGACGACAACGTGGTGGGCTACGAGGAAGAGCTCGACCATGTGTCTGCCGACACCGTGGTGATCGCGGCCTCGCAGGTGCCCAAGGACAAGCTGGTGCTTACGACGGGCGGTCTGGAGACCGACCATCGCGGCCTTCTTTCGGTCGATGAGCACGGCATGACCACCGTGCCGGGCGTCTTTGCCGCCGGCGACGTGGTCAACGGCCCGCTCACCGTGGTTCATGCCGTAGCCGGCGCCAAGCTCGCCGTCGAAGGCATGACCAGCTACCTGGGCCTCTAATACATACCAACCATCAGTTGCGGTGGAATACGGACTGTTTTGGCTGTCAGAAGCCTCATCTACTCCGTATTCCACCGCAGCTTTTTTAGGGTCGGGATTGAAGATGAAGAGTGCGAGCGAGTGCGGATACGGCAGTTGCTGATACGATAAGTAAGTTAGCAACTGCCGCCGAGCGGCTCAAACGAAAGGAACCCTGTATGGAGTCCTCCGCCTATCCAATGCTCTTTAGCCCGATCAAGGTCGGTACGACCGAGGTCAAGAACCGCGTCTTTATGCCGCCGGTGTCCACCAACCTGGCCGATCATGGCTATGTGACTGACGACTTGGTCGATCACTACCGTGCCCGCGCCAAGGGCGGTGTGGGCCTGATCATCACCGAGGTCGTGACGGTCGAGCCCACCTATACCTATCTGCCGGGCGACATGTGCTGCTACGATGACACGTTCATCTCTGGCTGGGAAAAGCTCGCCGCGGCCGTCCACGAGTATGGCTGCAAGATCATGCCGCAGCTCTTCCACCCCGCCTACATGGCCTTTAACATTCCGGGCACGCCGCGCCTGATCGCTCCGTCCTTTGTGGGTCCGTCCTATGCCCGCGAGGCGCCGCGCCCTATCACGGTCGGTGAGATCCACGAGCTCACGCATCAGTTTGGTGACGCTGCTGTGCGCATGCAGAAGGCCGGTGTCGACGGCGTCGAGGTCCATGCGGCACACGCCCACGGCATGCTCGGCGGCTTTTTGACCCCGCTCTATAACAAGCGCACCGACGAGTACGGTGGCTCGCTCGACGCCCGCATGCGCTTCCTGCTCGAGGTCATCGCCGAGATTCGCGAGCGCTGTGGCAAGGACTTCATTATCGACGTCCGTATCTCGGGCGACGAGTACACCGATGGCGGCTTGACCCTCAACGACATGATCTACGTCTCGCGCCGCCTGGAGAAGGCCGGCGTCGACATGATCCATGTGTCGGGCGGCACCACCATCAAGCGCGGCTCTGCAATTCCCGCTGCTGGCACGCAGCAGGCCTCGCACGCCGCCTGCTCGCGCGAGATCAAAAAGCATGTGAACATTCCCGTTGCCACGGTCGGCCGCATCAACGAGGCATGGATTGCCGAGGAGCTGATCGAGGACGGCGCCGCCGACATCTGCATGATGGGCCGCGCCAACCTGTGCGATGCCGAGTTCTGCAACAAAGCGGCTGCCGGCAACGCCGACGAGATCCGTCCCTGCATCGGCTGCCTGCGCTGCCTGAACGGCATCATGTTTGGCAAGCGCATCTCCTGCACCGTCAACCCGGACGTGGAGCGCGACGAGGCCGGCTACGAGCCTGCCGCCGAGGCGAAGAACGTGCTCGTCGTGGGCGCCGGTCCCGCGGGCATGGAGGCGGCCTACATTGCCGCCAAGCGCGGCCATAACGTGGTGCTCGTGGACAAGCAGGACGAGCCGGGTGGCGAGATGCGCATCGCGGCAGTTCCGCCGGCAAAGCAGGAGCTCACGCGCGTGATCAAGTATCAGTACCGTCGCCTGGCCGAGGCCGGTGTCACGTGTGTCTTTGGTACCGAGCTTTCGGCCGAGGACATCCAGCGCGATTACGCGGGCTACGAGGTTGTCCTGGCTTATGGCGCCGAGCCCATCGCTCCGGCTTTTATGCAGGGCTTTAAGCAAGTTATGACGGCTGACGACCTGCTGGGCGGCAAGGCTTTCCCGGGCAAGAAGATCGTCATCGTGGGCGGCGGCACCGTCGGCTGCGAGACGGCCGATTACCTGGCCCCGTTGGTCAACGACCTGTCGCCGGCCAATCGCGACGTCACCGTCATCGAGATGACCAAGACGCTTGCCGCTAACGAGGGCGGCGCCGGTCGCGCGGTGCTCATCACGCGCATGCTCTCCAAGGGCGTTCACGTGCTGACCGAGGCCAAGGTGACCGAGATTACCGAGGACGCCATCAGCTACGAGAAGGACGGCGAAGTCCATACCATCGCCGACGCCGATACGCTGGTGCTTGCCATGGGTTACCGTCCCAATACCAAGCTTGCCGACGACCTTGCCGCTGCCGGTGTCTCCACCCACGTGCTGGGCGATGCCCAGAAGTGCGGCAACATCCGCGACGCCATCGGCGACGGCTACAAGGTCGCCTGCGAGCTGTAGGCTCTTGGCAAATAGGGGAGCGGCCGCCTTGCGGTGGCTCAAGCGATAGCCAATCAAATAAGGCGCCGCGACACATAGATTGTCGCGGCGCCTTTTGTCTGGCGGCTTGTTGGGGGGGGGCGGTGCGCCCCGTGGGCCTTACTACAGCCCCAAGAGCTCCTTGACCTTGGCGATGATGGCCTCGTCGGTGGCGTTGGCAAAGAAGTACTCCTGGAAGTGCTCGCCGGCAAGTGCGCCCTTCACCAGGTCCTGATCGATCTCGCCCAGGACGTCGACGAGCGGACGCATGGTCACAGCGCGCACGCCATCGAGGATCTTCTTGTTGCGCTGCTCGGGCTCAACGCGCTCGGCGGGGTAGCCGTTACCCGAACCAAAGCCAAAGAGCTTCTCGAAGGTGTACTCGAGGTTGAGCTCCTGGCCCCAGCCGTTCTTGAGCGCGAAGGGCATGGCGACGGCGTTGCCATCGTTGACCTGGGCAAAGGTGTAGGCATCCAGCGGGTCGGCAACGTGGCCGCACAGCACGCCGGGGAAGGAGTTGCAGGCGAGCATGGCGCCCTCGCCGGTGCCGCAACCGGTCACGACGTAGTCGGCAGCGCCGGAGTTGAGCAGCACGGCGGCAAGAATGCCGTTCTGCACGTAGGTGAGAGGCTTGGAGTCGGCGTCGGCATACATGCCATAGTTAAAGACGGTGTGCCCCATGGGCTCGACAACCTTCTTAAGGGCAGCCTCGATCATGGGGTTCTTGGAGTTCTGAGAATTCTCATTAATCAGAGCGATCTTCATTTGAGTTAACCTTTCAGTTTTTCAGTTTTCTTACTGCGGTTGCTTGCCGATGTAGGCCAGGATGCCGCCATCGACGTACAGAATGTGCCCGTTGACAAAGTTCGAAGCGTCGGAAGCCAGGAACACGGCGGGACCCTTAAGGTCCTCGGGCGTGCCCCAACGGGCTGCCGGCGTCTTGGCAATGATGAACTGGTCAAACGGGTGACGGCTGCCGTCGGGCTGCGTCTCGCGCAGCGGTGCGGTCTGCGGCGTGGCGATATAGCCGGGCCCAATGCCGTTGCACTGGATATTGGCCTCGCCAAACTCGGAGCAGATGTTCTTGGTGAGCATCTTGAGTCCGCCCTTGGCGGCGGCATAGCCAGCGATGGTCTCGCGACCCAGCTCGCTCATCATCGAGCAGATATTGATGATCTTGCCGTGGCCCTTGGCGATCATGCCGGGCAGGCAGGCCTTGGACACGATAAACGGTGCGTTGAGGTCGATATCGATGACGCGGCGGAAGTCCTCGGCGCTCATGTCGAGCATCGGGGTGCGCTGGATCACGCCGGCGTTGTTGGCCAGGATGTCGGGCGTGGTGCCAAAATCGGCCTCGATCTTGGCGATGAGCTCGGCGACGACAGTCTCGTCGGTGACGTCGGCAACATAGCCGTGCGCATCAAAGCCCAGCTCGCGGTAGTGCTTCTCGGCCTCGGCGACCTTGTCGGCGTGACGGGCGTTAAAGGCAATCTTGGCCCCGGCCTCACCGAGCGCCTCGGCAATGGCCATGCCAATACCGTAGGTGGCACCGGTCACGAGCGCGACTTTGCCATCTAGGCGGAAGCTGTCCATTAGATCAGACATAGCAATCCTTCCTAAAGAAACGTTCATCTTTATGAGTCCTACTTCTAATACAAGCTCAGTATAGGAGAAGCAGAGGAATTTACTCGCAGCTTTTCCTAGAATCAGGTGAACGTTCACTTTTAAAAGGCGAACGGTTGTGGCCGATTGTCGCGATGCCCGCCATTCGCTCTGTGCCTGTGCACTCTCCGCAATCATGTTGCGGTTGTAGGGCAGGTGCAAACACATCGCATCGTGTGCCGCGGTGGGCTTGCGCGCTTTGTGCCATGCTTGCCATCTGCGGATCGAAGGGGAGGCGACATGCTCATAACCTGTGCGGGGAGCGCCGCAGGATGCGATAGTATTACGTGGAGAGATATTCGACAAACCGTGGGCTTCATCCGAGGGCTTTATGGAACAACACCAGCATTATCAGAGCCTGCAAGACCAGGCATACAACGCATTGCGCTCCAAGATCATCTATGCCGAGCTCAGGCCCGGCACGCGCCTTTCGGCGATTGGTCTGGAAAAGGAGACGGGAATCGGGCGCACGCCCATTCGCGAGTCCTTTGTGCGCCTGCGTGAGCAGGAGCTGGTGGAAACGCGTCCCAAGAGCGGCACCTACGTCTCTAAGATCAGCATGGAACACGCCGAGAATGCCTGTTTCTTGCGCGAGAAACTCGAAAGAAGCGTACTCATAAAATGCTGTTCGGCCGCTTCGTCCGAGCAAAAGCATCGGCTCGAGCAGATTCTTGCCGAGTCCGAGTCGCTCGACCATAGCGAAACGCGTCGTTTCTTTGACCTGGACAACCTGTTCCATGAGACGTGTTTTGAGATCGCCGGCCGCCATATGTTGTGGGATTGGATGAAGAGCGTCAATACGCACTTTGAGCGATACAACTGGTTGCGTATGGTGTCGCAGGACCTAGATTGGGAGCCAATTCGTCGACAGCATCGCCGGATTCTCGAGGCCATTAAGAGGGGCGATACCGACACGGCGAGCTATCTGGCGGAGACGCACTTGCACCTGATGCCCGAGGAGCAGGGCCCGGTTATCGCCCTGCATCCCGACTATTTTGAGCTGTCCAAAGACTCGGCCATCTAATCGTCTCCCCCATAAGTCGCGATGAAATAGGGGTTGTTGTGCTGCCCAGGTGGTGCAGACGCCCCTCCCAGTTCACTCACGAGCTCGGGGCCTTTTTCGTCCGGATTGTTGACGTATTGCCGAACGAAAATAGTTTGCGTTTGGTAATAAGCGTACGAAAGCGCAGTTTCCATTCTCATTTCGGACGCAAATCAAGACGCAAACCATTTGCGTCGTGGATAAATCAGTACGCAAACGGTTTTCGTCTTATAATACGGTCATGAATGGTACGAAACGAAGAGGTTGGGCGTATGGTTGTTAGAGAGAGCCCTACAGTCGAATACAAGGAAAGCGTTACGCCGACGTTTCTTAAAACGGTTAGCGCTTATGCAAACTACGGGACGGGCAAGATTGAGTTTGGCGTTGATGACGAGGGCGTGGCTGTCGGCCTTGCAGATCCGGTCGCAGAGTGTCTCCGCATTGAGAACATGATTAATGACAGCTTGGATCCCGCTCCCCGTTACACGCTCGACCCCGATGAGAAACACGGGACCGTAATCCTTACGGTTTATGAGGGACAGGACAAACCCTATCGAAGCAAGGGAAAGGCCTACAGGCGAAACGATTCGGCAACGGTGGAGGTCGACCGGTTTGAGTATGGCAGGTTGACGCTCGAAGGCAGCAACGTAACGTTCGACGCGCTCACGTCGACTCGCCAGGGCTTGAGTTTTTGCACGCTCGAGCAAAAGTGTGTTGAACATCTCGGCATTTCCGAGCTAACGCCGGATATTATGCGCACGCTTCGCTTGCTCGGCAAGGACGGCTATACCAACGCTGCGGCGATTTTGGCGGATAAGAATGATTTTCCTGGCATCGACTGCGTCCGTTTTGGTGATACCGAGGATGTGATCTTGGATCGTGAGTCGGCGACAAATGTATCCGCAATTGAACAGGTGGACAGGGCGGTGGCTATGTTTGCACGCTACTACCGTTATGAACGTATCGAAGGGATGGAACGCGTCCAAACCGATCGAATTCCTCTCGAGGCGTTTCGCGAAGCCGTTGCAAACGCTTTGGTGCATCGGACGTGGGACGTTCGAGCGAATGTTCAAATTGCCCTGTACGACGATCGCGTCGTTGTCACTTCGCCCGGATCGCTGCCTGCCGGTTTGACGACGGAACAATACCTGTATGGGCAGATATCCGTGCCCAGAAACCCAATTGTCGCCGAGGTCTTTTTAAAGCTGGATTACATCGAGAAATTTGGCACGGGAATCGCGCGAATCAGGCGTGCGTATCGAGATTCTTTAAGCCGACCGGTATTTGATGTTCGCGGCGGCATGGTGACCGTCACATTGCCCGTTATCGATGCCTTTGAGGGGTCTGAGGAAGAGGCCCAGGTTCTCAAGGCTTTGTCGGTCGGACGAATAATGTCGCGGGGCGAGATTGAGCAGCAGACGGGGTTGAGCCGCGCGCGTGCGTTGACGGCGCTTGAATCACTGATTGGGCGGAACGTGGTTGTAAAGCGGGGAACTGGGCGTTCCACGAAATACGAGCGCGCATAGGCCAAAAGAACCATATTGCAAGACAGGCCCCAAGCCTTTGCCCGCTTGAGGCCTGTTGTATGTTGGCTGGCAGCGGTCGATTTATAGCAAGATATAGCAACGTTAGTGAGATATAGCAACGTATAGCGCTGTTCGCGGGTTCTTACGGTGGTGCTATTATCCGAATGCCGCGCGGATAAAGTGCTGGGCGAAGAGCTTGTTGGCGACGTTGATGACGTGGCCCAAGAACAGCGCCGAGATGGCTGTGGTCACGCCAAAGCCGCCTAGGTTGTGCATGAGCGCGAGCGACAGAATGAGGGACACGGCGACATGTGAGCAGTCGAACACGACTTTTACGTCGCCAAAGCGGCGTTTAAGCTTTTCGGCAATGACCTGCACCAAGCCGTCGGGCGCGTTGGGGACAACGCCCATGTTGACGACGAGACTTACGCCAAATGCGGTGACAGCGAGGGAGAGCAGCATGGTCGCAACCTGTGCGGGGAGTGCCGTGGGATGCAGTTGGTTGACCGCCATGAAGAAATCGGTGAAGCCGCCGATGAGCGTCGAGAAAAAGATTTCGAGAAGAATGCGAAGTTGAAACTCGCGGCGGAGGATAACAACCTGCGCGGCGATGTAAGCAACGTAGGTCGCAATGATCCAAAAACCGAGTGTTTTGCCGGTGAGCATGGACAGAGTTGTGGCGAAGCAGGTGAGCGCTGCCACCCCAAGCCCCGATGCTGTCTGGATGCTCATGCCGAGTGCCAAAATGGCAACGCCGGCAAGATACATGAGCATCCTGATGACTGTGTGGAACCAATCTATATTCTCGCCATTCATTACGATGAGCGGCCGCATGTCGTGACCTTCCTTTCGGAATTTGGGAGATGCAGTAAAGGCTGCGGCGCCGCTTGGAAGAAAAGACCGGAAGCAAGGGTCCATTCCCCCAGACGGCGCCGCAGCTGTTTAGGTGACATGGTTTTTGTCGCAGCGGCCTAGTCGGGCGCGGCTGCCAGCCGCGTAAACAAAGCGGCTCGGGGGCGTGTCGCTTCCGTCACGTTCTATCAGCATACAAGACGGTTTCGGTTCTTGTTCGTGACGGAAACGGCGCGCTTCCGAGCCGTTTTAAAGGGGCGCGGCCTCGGTCGCGCCCCCACGATAGAGAGCGAGTCAAGCGGGGAAGTCAAGCAGAAAATCCACCATTTCACCCCGTCTCAGGCGGCAGGGTTAGCCGCGGACCTTCTTGACGACGTCCATGGCCTTGCGGGCGATCTGCTCGACCTTGGAGAAGTCGCCGTCGGCGAACAGGGTGGGCTTGACCATCCAGGTGCCACCGCAGGCGATGATGGCGGAGGAGCTCAGGTACTCCTCGACGTTGGCAGTGTTCACGCCGCCGGTGGGCATAAAGCGATGGCCGACAAACGGAGCAGCGAGGGCCTTGATGGTGTTGAGGCCGCCATACTGAGCCGCGGGGAAGAATTTGGTGACCTTGAGGCCCAGGTTCTCGGCGGCGGTGACCTCGGAGGGGGTCACGGTGCCGGGCAGCACGGGCAGGTCGATGTCGATGCAGTGTTTCACGACGTCCTCGTTGTAACCCGGGGAGACGATGAACTTGGCACCGGCGGCGCGGGCCTGCTCAACCTGCTCGACGGTCAGGACAGTGCCGGCGCCAACGCACATCTCGGGCTCGGCCTCGGCCATGGCGGCGATGCACTCGGCGGCGCAAGCGGTGCGGAAGGTGACCTCGGCGGACTTCATGCCGGCTGCCATAAGGGCGTGAGCGAGGAGGGCGGCATCCTCGACCTTGTCGAGCACGACGACCGGGACGATGCCCAGGGATTCAAGCGTGGTGTAGAACTGATCGAACATGATGTTCCTTTCGATGTGCGGCGTATGCGGGCGCATGATTGCTAAATGTGCTGGTCAAGAGCCGGTTTTGGATTGGTTATCGGAGGCACTGCTTGGGGTTCAAGCAATTCCAAAACCGGCTGCGCGACCAGTCGTATAGGGAATGCCGGGCAAAACCGGAATGGGACTGGTGGTTTTGCCCGACCGGAAAGATCGGGGAGCGGGCCGCAGGGGTATGGGTATGGAAAGCTGCGGCCCGCGGAATGGAGACGGCTTAGCGCGCAACGCGAGTGCCACCGTCGGCGGCGTTGGCGACGGTGGCGATCTCGTCTGCGGTCACCAAGTTGGAATCGCCCTTGATGGTGAGCTTGAGGATCGAGGCCGCAATGGCGTAGTTGACGGCAGCCTGCGGGTCAAAGTCGTTGATGAGGGCATGGACGAGTCCGGCGTTGAAAGCATCGCCGGCGGCAACGCCCTCGAGCACGTGCACGTCGTGAGCAGGGGAGAACCAGTGCTCGCCGCTCTCGGCGTCAAAGAGCATGCCCATCCAGATGGAGCGCTCGACGCAGGAGATGTTGCGGACGACCGAGGCGACCTTCTTGCAACCGTACTCGGCGCAGATCTGACGGGCCATCTCGACGTAGGTGTCGCGTTCCTCGATGCCGTGGGCAAGTGAACCGGAGACGCAGGTCATGCCGAGACCGGCGGGTGCGTCCTCGTCGTTGGCGATGCAGATGTCGACGAGTGGCAGGAGCTCCTTCATGGTTGCCTGCGACTTCTCGGGCGACCACATCTTGCCGCGATAGTTCACGTCGCACACAGTGGTGATGCCCTTGGCGCGGCAAGCGGTGAGGGCATCCTTGCAGGCAGCGGCCATCTCGTCGGACACGGCGGGAGTCACGCCAGAGAAGTAGAAGACATCGACACCCTTGAGGATTTCGTCCCAATCAAAGACGTCGCGCTTGGCCATGTTGATGGCGGAATACTTGCGGTCGTAGACGCAGCCGTTGCCGCGCTGCGAGGCGCCAACCTCAAACACATAGGAGCCAAGACGGTCGCCCTGACGCACAACGCGCGTGGTGTCAACGTCGTAAACCTTGAGCGAACGCAGGGCGCACTCGCCCAGACGGTTGGCCGGGACAACGGAGACGTAAGCGGCTTTGTCGCCCTGATAGGCCAGGGAAAGCGCGGTGTTGGCCTCGGCGCCGCCGTAGCGGACATCAAACTCGGTCGCCTGCTCAATGCGCAGATGGTCTTTGGGCGAGAGCCTCATCATGATCTCGCCGAAGGTAAGAACCGTTTTACCCATGGTCGCGCAGCTCCTTCTTGCTCGTGCGTACACCTTTGATATGGCGTTGGCACGGAGGTGCCAAGACGGTAGGGTGCATCTTTGCACCTCCGTGCCAACGCTTGCCGAAATCGGTTTACGAAATCGGTTTCGTTTCGAGTTGTAGTATACTCACCTACAGCGTTTTGCAACCGAGATTTTTAAAAAATGCCTAAAATGGCTCAGACCGCCGACAATTGGGAAACGGGGTGCGCTATGGCGCAGATGAGAATCAAGGACATTGCCGCCGAGGCGGGCGTGAGCCCGGCCACGGTCTCGCGCTATCTCAACAACCGCCCCGGACAGATGACCGAGGAAACCCGTGCTCGCATCGCTGAGGTCATTGAGCGCACCGGCTATCGTCCGCGTGCCGCCGCGCGCAATCTGCGCAGCTCGCGCACCAACCTCATCGGCGTGATCCTGGCCGACATCGCCAATCCGTTCTCCAGCGCCATGCTCGAGGGCCTTTCCGCCAGCGCCGCCGCGCGCGGCTGCTCGCTCATGACGGCCATTAGCGGCAACGACCCTGCCAAGGAAGCAGAGTCGCTCACCAGGCTTATCGATGCCGGCGTGGACGGTCTGGTCGTCAATACCTGCGGCGGCAACGACGAGGCGATCGCCGCAGCCGCGGGGCGCCTGCCCGTCGTGCTGCTCGACCGCGACGTTGCCGCTGGTGGCATTGATCTGGTGACCTCCAACAACCGTGAGCTGGTCGCTGGCCTGGTAGACGCCTTGGCCGCTGCGGGCAGCGAACGTCTGTGCCTGCTCACCGAGGCAAGCGACGACAGCCCCGTGCGTCGCGAGCGCGCCGAGGCCTTTGCCGACGAGCTCTCGCGTCGCGGCCTGGCCGGCGAGGTCGTCACCCTGGCCGACGGCGGTGCCACGGGCGTTGGTCGCTTAGACGAGACTATTCGCGACAACGCAGGTAAAAAGCTCGGCCTTATCGCCGTCAACGGCTTGGTCTTCCTACGTCTGACCGAGGCGCTGGCACAGCTGGGACCTTCGTTGCCGGCTGGGCTCAAGATCGCGACATTTGACGATTACCCTTGGAACCATGTGCTCTTTGGCGGCGTGACCACGGCCGCGCAGGACACCCTCGCCATCGCCGAGCGCGTGGTCGAGCGTCTGTCCGAGCGCATCGATGTGGTCACCACCACGGTGGGCGAGGCCGCAAGGCTGGCTCCCAAGCGCATAGAGATCCCCGGCCGCATCGAACACCGCGCTTCGACCTCGCGCTAGCCGCTCGTTCGCAACGGCCTGCTCAAGCACGTTTTTTGAGCGCTTGATACGCTTTAACCCTGCGGAAACATTTTTCTGCGATAGTATCTGCGATATAGACCAGTCGAAACCCGCCCGAAAGAAAGGGGAGCGACATGAACCAGCAGAACATCGATTACGTACTCCGCTCCGTAGAGCAACGTGACATCCGCTTTGTTCGTCTGTGGTTTGTCGACATTCTCGGCCGCCTCAAGAACTTTGCCATTAGCCCCGAGGACCTCGAGGTCGCTTTTGAGGAGGGTATTGGCTTTGACGGCTCCGCCATCGAGGGCTTTGCCACGCCCGAGGAGGCCGACATGCTGGCGTTCCCCGATGCGTCGACCTTCCAGATCCTGCCGTGGCGCCCGAGCCACAACGGCGTCGCCCGCGTGTTCTGCGATGTGTGCACTCCCGATCGCAAGCCGTTTGCCGGCGACCCGCGCGATGCCCTGCGCCGCATGTTCCGCAAGGCTGAGAAGGCTGGCTATCTGCTCAACGTGGGCGCCGAGCTGGAGTACTACTACTTCCCCGACGAGCACACCCCCGAGCCGCTCGACAACGTGGGCTACTTCGATCTTTCGGTGAGCGATGCCGCTCGCGACCTGCGTCGCAACACGGTCCTCACGCTCGAGAAGATGTCCGTGCCCGTGGAGTACACCTTCCACGCCGCCGGCCGCTCGCAGCATGGCATGAGCCTGCGCCACGCCGAGGCCCTGAGCATGTCTGACGCCATCACCACGGCCAAACTCATCATTAAGCAGCAGGCCTACGAGAGCGGTTGCCACGCCTCCTTTATGCCCAAGCCGTTGGCGGGCGAGGACGGCAGTGCCATGTTCCTGTGCCAGTCGCTATTCGACCACGACGGCAACAACGTGTTTTGGGGCGAGGACGACGAGAAGTACCATCTCTCCGACGTCGCCAAGCACTATATGGCTGGCATCCTGGCGCATGCCCGCGAGATCAGCGCCATCACCAACCCCACGGTCAACTCGTACAAGCGCATCACGACGGGCGGCGACTCCGTGCCACAGTACGCCACGTGGGGCCTGCGCAACCGCGCGAGTATGGTCCGCATTCCGGTCTACAAGCCCGGCAAGCAGCTGTCCACGCGCATCGAGCTTCGCAGCCCCGACCCCATGGCCAATCCGTACCTGGTCAACGCCGTCACGCTGGCGGCTGGTCTGGACGGCATCGAGCGCAAGCTGGAGCTCCCGCCCGAGGCAACGGCCGAGACGCTCAAGCTTACCGACCGTCAGATGGTCGAGGCCGGCTACGCGCCGCTGCCGCGTTCGCTCAAAGAGGCGCTCGACGTGTTTGAGGACTCGCGGTTTATGAAGGATGCCCTCGGCGAGCACATCCACAGCTTCTTCCTCAAAAAGAAGCGCGACGAGTGGCATAAGTTTGAGTCTACGATCACCGAGTGGGAGATCAAGCACTACCTGGCGAACTCCTAATCGCGCTGGCTTGTTCCAGTACGATTGAGCTCATTTCTTTGGAGGCCGATATGTCCGAAAAGAGTGCCCTGTTCATGGCGCGCACGACGCGCTTCCACGAGTTTGCCCGCAGCTTGACGACTACCCTGGGTGTCGAGGTGAGCCTGGCAACCCCCGATTCGCCAACTGCGGCGCACGACTTTGACCTGCTGATTCTCGATTCAGATGGCATCCGCAGCGACCGCATCGATCAGATTGCCAAGTGGCTTGACGATCGTGGTGGCGTCCCCATGTTGGTGATCGTTGACGACGAGGCGCTCGGTACCTTGCGCCTGCCCAATCACGCGCATACCGACTTTGTATGCCCCACGGCGACACCCAACGAGCTCAAGGCTCGCGCGCAGCGCCTGATGGGCGAGGAGGAGACCGTCACCGCCGACGATGTACTCAATATCGATAACCTCGAGATTAACCTGGCTACCTACCAGGTGACACTCGATAACGAGCCCATCGACCTGACGCTGATGGAGTACTCGCTGCTGAGCTTTTTGGCGACGCACCCCAACCGCGCCTACAGCCGCGAGGTGCTGCTGCACCGCGTGTGGGGCTTTGAGTACTGCGGCGGCACGCGCACCGTCGACGTGCACATTCGACGCATCCGCTCCAAGGTGGGCCCGCAGATCGCGGCGCACATCACCACCGTTCGCGGCGTGGGCTATCTGTTTAAGGACTAGCAAGTAAATAGAGGAATGTGAGGGTACCGGAGATTTCTCCAGTACCCTTTTCTCGTTTAGGGCGAAAAAGAAGACCTTTCACCGATTTAAAGTGTGTCAGTAAAAACAATATCAAACGTATAGCACTATCTCACGAATATCATTTAGTTACCGTATCTCCCTACTGCACGGATGGAGGAAGAAATGCGTTATTCGAGAAAGGTGATTGTCGGATTCATAGTATTGCTTGCCGCCCTGATGTCTCCAAGGTTGGTTTTTGGAGACGACGACTTGGTTCGTGTCACACCGCAAATAGCTGTGGAGCAAGCGCAAGCTTTCTTTGATGACGTATCGGATGAGCCGGTGACCGCTTGTGACCCAGTAAAAATGGTGAATTCCGATGGGGAATCAATCGGGTATATCGTTCGCGCGAAGTGGGATGACGTTAACTATGGCTACGTCGTATTTGATTCAGAGCGATCTTGGTGGATCAGCGAATACTGCTTGGCTCCGAACGCCCCTATGCCCATTGAGAATACAAGCGATGAAATAGCCCTTCTCGCATCCCAAGATGACATCGTTGCTTTGAAATTTGACGAGCTGTCTTTTGGTATTGCAGATCTGGATAATAACGTTGTTTTAGATGAGAAGGGATGCCGGTCAACAGCGGTGTTTTCTGTGGGAAATAGCCGCAGCGGATCTCCAGGCAGGTTCGAGGATGTTTTCGTATTGCCCAAAGACCTGTATAAACAAGGATATGTCATTGACGCAAGTAAAACTATTTCAGGGATGATAATGCCTACACAATCAGAGGTTATTAAAGAAACGGGGACCTATGCTTGCGATGTGTCTGCGATGTTTGCGGTAAGCAGCCATTATGTAACGCTAAACCGGCTCAAATTGCCAGACTTATATCATGAGCTTTGGCAGTTATCGGGAACATCCGGCAAACCAAATAAGTCATTCGATCAAGCTACGGGCCTTTACTTTACCCAAGGAGAGACTCCATCTCCAAATGCTGCCCCGGCTATTAAGGAGTTCTGTGCTAGGCGCGGGAAAAGGCTTGAGACATCATTTGCCTGGTATCCATCTTGGGATTCTTTCAGGGCAACTGCAGATTCTGGAAATCTCAGTATCTTTTCTGGGACTCTCAGTTCAAGCCATGACGCTCATGCGATGGCTGTTGCGGGATATGTGGCTATGCATAATTCATATTCAAATGATAAGAAATATATGCTTGTTGTCTGGGATGGTTGGTTCAATCAGCTGCGTTTTCTTCCATATGACACAACGATTTATATATCGCATGAAGGGACGTATTGTGGAGAGTGACGGCGAAGATAATAGAAAGCGCATACGTAAAACGCTGGGGCTTCTTTGCGCATTTCTTGGGATATTGGTTGTCGCGGCCTATCAACCGAGCCCCTCGGTCGTCGGTGGAAAAGATGACGAACATATTTCAGTTGAAGTACAGACGCTGTCGGATATTCATAACGGACAATTTGAGGCTCTCGTGTCAAGCGGAGGGCGGAAAGAGATTGATATCCGTAGTTACTTTAATACCGGAACTGCTTCAGGGCTGAAGGCGGGAGAGAAATGGATTCTATTCTTCGCAAGTGATGCCAATTTAGAAGAGGAAACTTTGCATCCCTACTATATGGAAAAAGTTAACTAAATCGGTGAGGAGCGAGAGGAATGATCAACAGAAGACAGCTATTCGTCTTGGCATCAGGAGCTGTTATGTTTGCTGGGGCGAGAGGGGCCAACGCTGCGCAGCTTACGAATGCGCAAAAACGATTGACGCTTGTGACCGACATGATAGTTCGGAATGAGGCTGGGGTTATTGTGTCCTCGGCGCGAAGCAAAGATGTCTTGGGTGCCGGAAATAGAAAAATGGCTGTTGGCAGCATAAACAGGAATAATGACGGTGCAGCGTCCCTGACAAGAGCGGCAACTAAGAATTTGGTGACGGTTCATAGGGAGTCAGATGATTCACTGCCGGTGTTGGCAAAGATTGAGATTGTTGTTGAATATTCTGAAGATGGGCAAAGCATTGCAATTCGGTCAGGAAAATATTCGATAATTCAAACCGATCCGCTTGTGATGTATGCAAACGCTTGGTATGCGCTCATGCAGAAAGATAAATATGTGATGAACTACTTCACAGAAAGCGAAGCATCATATGAAACGGGGTGGGGGCCAACGCCATACGATGCGGAGAAGGATAAGTGGACGTGCGGATCGGGTATGGGCGCGACGATTACAGACTTTATTAACGATTCAACATATAGTTTTGCTATCGACTGCTATATCGAATAGACATGACGGCATAAAACGAATTGGCCTATAAGCATGTCATTACTTAAGCAAAGCTGAAATCTTGGCATCTAGTGCTCGGGACTGCCCAGCTTGGGGTACAACTCAACGTGAACAATGATGGCCCGCCACATGTTTGGCGGGCCTTTGGTTATTTGACGAAAGGATCGCAGCTATGAGCGAGAACGATTCCCAGCGTCCCCAGGATGCGGGCAACGCCGGCGAGACCCAACAGCAGCCGCGCGTGCAGGTGGAGTCGACGCCTGCCGACAGCAACATTCCCTACGTGCAGGCCTACGACACGCAGACCGGAAAGCCGCTGGGCAGCCAGCAGGTTGTAAACAAGCACACAGTGGTCAAGACTAAGACCAAAAAGCTGCCGATCTTTATTACGGCACTCGCCGGCTGTGCCTGCGGCGCCCTGCTGGTCATTGCGCTCATTATGAGTGGCACGCTCAACATTGGCGGCGGAAAGAATGCCGTGACGGCGGGTGCTTCGGGTTCGTCGACGCAAAAGATCACGATCGACTCCGAGGACACCACGCTGGCCGAGGCCGTTTCTGCCAAGGCGTTGCCCTCCGTGGTTTCCATTACCGCCACTTCGAGCGGCAGCCAGAATGGCTCGCTTTCGCAGTCTGCCGACGAGTCGGACAGCTCGGGCAGCGTCGGCTCGGGCGTGGTGCTCGATACCGAGGGCCACATCCTCACCAACAACCACGTGGTCGATGGCTATGACCAGTACGTGGTGACCATGGATGACGGCACCACCTACGAGGCCGAGTTCGTGGGCAACGACGCTTCGAGCGACCTGGCCGTCATCAAGCTCAAGGACGCAGACGCCTCCAAGCTCACGCCGATTGAGATCGGTGATTCCTCCAAGCTCAACGTGGGCGAGTGGGTTATGGCGATCGGCTCGCCGTTCGGAAACGAGCAGTCTGTCTCCACGGGTATCGTCTCGGCGCTCTACCGCTCCACGGCCATGAGCTCTACCAGCGGTAATACCATCTATGCCAACATGATCCAGACCGATGCCGCCATCAACCCGGGCAACTCCGGTGGCGCGCTCGTCAACGACAACGGTGAGCTCGTGGGCATCAACTCGCTCATCGAGAGCTACTCGGGCTCCAGCTCGGGCGTGGGCTTTGCTATTCCCGTTAACTACGCCAAGAACATTGCCGACCAGATTATCGACGGCAAGACGCCGGTGCATCCGTACATGGGCGCCACGCTTTCGAGCGTCAATGCGCTTAACGCCCGCACCAACAAGCTGAGCACCGATAGCGGCGCGTACGTGGCGAGCGTCGTCGAGGACGGTCCTGCCGCCAAGGCCGGCATTCAGGAGGGCGACGTCATCACCAAGCTGGGCGACGATGAGATTTCGAGCGCCGATGGCCTGATCATCGCACTGCGCAGCCACGAGGTGGGCGAGAAGGTCGAGATCACGCTCATGCGCGGCAAGGAAGAGAAGAAGGTCACCGTCGAGCTGGGCTCCGATGAGGAGCTGCAGAACCAGCAGCAGGATGACAGCGCGACCGACACCGGCAACGGTGGTATTACCGATGAACAGCTGCGCCAGTACCTGGAGGAGCTGCTGGGCCAGCAGGGCCAGGGCCAGGGCCAAGGCTACGGCCAGGGTTACTAACGAGCCGTATCGCACATACCGATGCCAGAGGGGCTGTTCCGCCAACGCGGGACAACCCCTCTTTTCGTAGTGATCCATTGGGGATGGAGGAAAACGGATCATTTAGAACTGGCAAGGGCATGGTTTGATCGCGCGATCCACCCCAGTCTGGCGGCTGCCGATTCGGTGCGGTTCGAAAGGGTTATTCGGCGCCATGGTGACCGGTGGTACTCTAGTATCCGTTTGAAATCGAGCGAAGGAGTGCCGCTATGGAGCAATCGAGCCTGTTTGGTGACGGCGTGGACATCGATACCGAAACGCCCGCGGGCGCGGATGCCGCTGCACCGGCCGACGCCCATGCCCAGGCCGCCGCGCGCGCGGCCGAGCTGCGCCACGAGCTCGATTACCACGCGTACCGCTACTACATGCTCGATGCGCCCGAGATCACGGACGCCGCCTTCGACAAAATGCTCGTTGAGCTGCAGGAAATCGAGGCGACCTATCCCGATTTGGTGACGCCCGACAGCTATACCCAGCGCGTGGGCGGATACGTGAGCGAGCAGTTTACGCCGGTCACGCACATGGCCCGCATGTATTCCATGGACGATGC
Organism: Collinsella sp. AM23-17; assembly: GCF_003470945.1. Classification (NCBI taxonomy): domain Bacteria; kingdom Bacillati; phylum Actinomycetota; class Coriobacteriia; order Coriobacteriales; family Coriobacteriaceae; genus Collinsella; species Collinsella sp. AM23-17. The sequence continues at coordinate 38,105 of NZ_QRHU01000005.1, forward strand.
CATGGACCTGGACGAACTTGACGCGTGGCTCCAGCGCACCGAGGATGCGCTCGGCGCCGGTAGCGTCACCTATACCTGCGAGCTCAAGATCGACGGCTTGGGCGTCGCGCTTACCTACCAAAACGGCACCTTCGTACGCGCCGCCACGCGCGGCGATGGCACCACGGGCGAGGACGTGTCGCTCAACGTCCGTACCATCAAGGACGTGCCCATGCACCTGTCCGAGCCGGCGCTCGCCCACATGGGCGCCGATCGCGAGCGTACCATCGAAGTGCGTGGTGAGGTCTACATGCCCAAGGGCAGCTTTGTCCGTCTAAACGAAGAGGCCGATGCCGAGGGCCGCGACCCCTTTGCCAACCCGCGCAACGCTGCTGCAGGATCCCTGCGCCAAAAGGACCCCAAGGTCACGGCGCGCCGCGACCTGGCCACCTTTATCTATGCCATCGCCGATACCGATCCGCTGCACGTCCACAGCCAGCGCGAGTTTCTCGACTGGCTGCGTAGCGCCGGCTTCAGCGTCAACCCCAACGTGGCTCGTTGCGCCACGCCGTCCGAGGTCCACGAGTTCTGTGCCCAGGCGCTCGAGCACCGCGGCGACCTGGATTACGACATCGACGGCGTGGTCGTAAAGGTCGACAGCTTCCAGCAGCAGCTCGACCTGGGCTTTACCGCTCGTGCACCGCGCTGGGCCATCGCCTTTAAGTTCCCGCCCGAGGAAAAGCAGACCGTCCTGCGCGAAATTCGCATCCAGGTGGGCCGCACCGGTGTGCTCACGCCGGTCGCCGAGTTCGACCCGGTGACGGTCGCCGGCTCCACCATCGCGCGCGCCACGCTGCACAACATCGATGAGATCCGCCGCAAAAACGTGCGCGAGGGCGACACCATCATCGTGCACAAGGCGGGCGACGTGATCCCCGAGGTCGTGGGTCCCGTGCTCGACAAGCGTCCGGCCGACAGCGTTGACTGGCAGATGCCCGAGGTCTGTCCCGTGTGCGGTAGCCCCGTGGTTCACGAGGATGGCGAGGTGGCCTACCGCTGCGTGTCCATCGACTGCCCCGCACAGCTCAAGGAGCGCCTGCTCCACTGGGTGAGCCGCGGCTGCATGGACGTGGACGGCCTGGGCGATGAGATTGTCGACAAGATGATCGCCGCCGGCCTGATTCATGATGTCGCGGACTTCTACCAGCTCACGGTCGACGACATCGCCGGCCTGGACACGGGCCGCACCTATGCTAGCTCCAACAGCAAAAAGGGTGTCAAGAAGGGCGACCCCATCCCGGTGGGCCTCAAGACGGCCGAGAAAATCATCGCCGAGCTCAACAAGTCCAAGAGCCAGCCGCTCGGTCGCGTGCTGTTTGCCCTGGGCATCCGCCACGTGGGCAAGAGCGTGGGCGAGGTCATCGCCGAGCGATTCCTGTCGATCGACAAGCTCATCTTGGCGAGCGAAGAGGATATCGCCGAGTGCGAGGGCATCGGTCCCAAGATTGCGGCGAGCGTCAAGCAGTTCCTGGCCGTGCCCGAGAACCTCGCCGTGCTGGAACGTCTGCGCCAAGCGGGCCTTTCGCTCGAGGTCGACTTGGGCGCCGCTCATGCGCAAGCCGCGGCCGAAGCTGGCGTGGCGGGCGAGCTCGCCGACGCACAGCCGCTTGCGGGTCTGACCTTCGTGCTCACCGGCACGCTCGTCAACCGCACGCGCGACGAGGCAGGCGCGGCGCTCAAGGTGCTCGGCGCCAAGGTTTCGGGCAGCGTGTCGAAGAAGACGAGCTATCTGGTCGCCGGCCCCAAAGCGGGCTCCAAGCTCACCAAAGCCGAGCAGCTGGGCGTGCCTGTATTGGATGAGGACGCACTCGAGCAGATTTTGGCTACTGGCGAGGTGCCTGAGGCGTAAGGCATCGATAGCCAAATTGAAGAACCGCCCGGAAGCACGATGCCTTCCGGGCGGTTCTTACTTTGCTGGGGCAACCGGCACCGTGATCTGCGTTACGTAGGTTGCCGGGTCGTCGCTGATGATGTCGTCGATCAAGGCGATCTCGCGCGAGGGGCCGGCGGGCGTCAGGTTGTGTTCGCGCATATAGCTGAGCAGCCGCTCGTAGCGCGGGGCTGCTTGTCCGTGCGTGCCGCGGAAGCTTATGGTTAGGCAGCGCGCGGCGGGCCGCACCTCGACGTCGCCCAAGTAATCATCGGTGTCATCGAGCAGCAGGAAGACCTCGTCGTAGCCATCAAAGTCGCCGGCGGCAAGGCGTTCGGGCGCGATCCCGACGCCCAAGTTGCCCAGAAAGACAAAGGTCTCGTGCTGACCCTTCTGCAGCTGACGAATCTGCCATTCCAGCGCATATGCGTCGGTAGGGTTGACGCGTTCGCTCAGCACGGCGCAGTGAAGCTCGGGCGCATCGATTGTGCAAATGGTATCGAGCTCGGTGTTTAGGGCATCGTGCAGCAGGGCAAGTCGGTTATCGATCTTGCGCGACACGCGCTCCAGCTCGCTGCGCTTGCGCTCGATGAGCTCCTGCTGCTGAGCCAGCTGCCGCTGCATGAGGTTCACATCGCGCGTTGTCACAAACTCGCGGATTTGTGCGAGCGGCAAGTTGAGAACACGCAGGTGGCTGATGGTGTTGAGGGTGGAGAGCTGCCGCGATCCGTAGTAGCGGTACCCACTCGTCGGATCGACATATGCCGGTTCCAATAGCCCCATCTGTTCGTAATGGCGCAGTGTGCCCACGCTCAAATTGAGCAAGCGCGCCACCTCGCCAATGCGGAGCAGGCCCTCGGTGTGTTCGCTTGGCATGTCGGTCACAGGACCGCTCCTTTCGGTAAAACAGGGGAGAGGCGCTAGGCCTGCGTTGCCCCGCTACGCCATCAGCTTGTCAAAAGTTCCGCGGCGGTTGAGCACGGTAAATGCAATCACGCAGATGGCCGCCGACAGAATCGACCCGCACGGCGAGGCGATACCCATGGGGAACAGCGTGTCGGAATAGGCGTTCGACAGCAGCCATGCGCCGGGTACGCGAATGAGCGCCACGGCCAGCACGTTGTGCGCAAAGCCGATGTAGCTCTTGCCGTATGCAGCGAAAAAGCCGCTAAAGCAAATGTGGATGCCGGCAAAAATCGCGTCGAAAATATAGCTGCGCATATAGCCGGTGCCGGCGGCGACCACCGCGGGGTCCTTGGCAAAAAAGCCGATAAACGCCGGCGCCACCAGCCACATCAGCACCGTGATCAGGCAGCCGTACACCACCGAGATGGTCATGGCATCCTTGAGCACCTGGCGCGCGCGGTCGCCCTTGCCTGCGCCGGCGTTTTGCGCCGTGAGCGCGCTGACGGTAGCGCCCATGGAACTCGGCACGATAAACAAAAAGCTGATCATCTTTTCGACCAAGCCTACGGCGGCGGCATCAACCAGGCCGCGGTGGTTGGCGATGACGGTGATGAACATAAACGCCACCTGGATGCAGCCGTCCTGCACGGCTACGGGCACGCCGATCTTAAGGATGCTGCCGAGCACCTCGGGCTGGGGGCGTAGGTCGCTGCGCTTGAGGTGAATGTGCGTACGGCGGCTCTTGAGCCACACGAGCGCGAGAGCCACGCTCGCCGTCTGCGCGATGACTGTGCCGAGTGCCGCGCCTACGGGGTCGAGCCCCATGTGGCCGATAAACAGAAAGTCGAGCGCGATGTTGATGATGCATGCCACGCCAATCACGTACATGGGCGAGCGCGAATCGCCTAGGCCGCGAAAGATGGCCGAGAGGATGTTGTACGCGGCGATAAAGGGAATGCCCATAAAGCAGATACGCAGGTAGGCGGCGGTTCCTTCGACCGCCTCGGCCGGCGTGCCAATGAGTGCCACAATCTGCGGACACAGTGCGAGCAGGACAGCGGCCAGCACCACCGAGACACCCATAAAGAGCGTGATGGTGTTGCCGATGGCGGTCTCGGCGCGGTCAAACCGACGCGAACCCACGGCGTGGCCGACGATAACCGTCGTTCCCATGGCCAGGCCCACGAGCGTCACGGTAATGATATAGAGCGTCTGCGCGCCGTTGCCCACGGCGGTGATGCCGGCGGCGCCGCTAAACTGCCCCATCATGTACAGGTCGGCCATGCCGTAGAGCATCTGCAAAAAGTACGAGAGCATATATGGCAGGGCAAAGACCGCGATGGTCTTAAGGACATTGCCGCGTGTGAGGTCGTGTTCCATGGGCGGGGCTTTCTGGCTTGGTCTGTTTACGTACCAGTGTAGTGAAAACCCTACAACGATTATAGAGTCAAGGTTTATGTTGGCAGTGGGGCGAAAAAGTCACGCTCGCGTTCATTTCTAATTGAATACAGGGGCGCGTCCTGCGAGCTTGGTGCCTGCACTAGCCTTGCAGAAATCGATTTCGGAACACTTGACACCGCCGCACGGCGCGCCATAATACGTGGGTTTGCGAACAACGTTTGATGGGGGATGAACCTGCGTGCGCAATCTCAAGATTCTGTTTTCCTATCTGGGGGCATACCGCCGCGATGCCATGCTCGGCGTGCTCTTTGTGACGGCCGAGACGGCGCTCGAGCTGTTTATCCCGGTCATCATGGCAAATATCATCGATGTAGGCGTGCCCGCGGGCGACATCGACTACATGCTGTTGCAGGGCACGTATATGTTGGTATGTGCCGCATTTTCGCTGGTACTTGGCTTGGGCTATGCGCGCACGTCTGCTCGCGTCGCCTCGGGGCTGGGCGCTAACCTGCGCGAGGCCGAGTATCGCAAGATCCAGACGCTCGCCTTTGGCAATCTGGACAACTACGACGCCAGCTCGCTCGTCACTCGCATGACCACCGACATCACCGTGATTCAAAACGCCATCGGCAACGGCTTTCGCCCCATGGTGCGCGGCCCCGTGACGCTCATCGTCGGCTTGGTCTATGCGCTGGTGCTGTCGCGCCCGCTCGCTACGGTATTCGCGATTATTCTGCCAGTGCTGGCGATTGTACTGGGCGTTATCACCTATCGCGTCAGCCCGCTCTACCGCCAGCTGCAGACCTCGATGGACCATCTCAACGGTGTGGTGCAGGAGGACCTCACCGCCGTGCGCGCCGTCAAGGCGTACGTGCGTGCCGAGCACGAGGAGGCCAAGTTCGATGCCGTCAATACCGAGCTTGCGCATACGGCGACGAAGACCTTTGGCAACGCCGTGCTCAACCTGCCGGTGTTTCAGCTGTCGATGTACGTGGCTGCGCTCTCGATTCTATGGATTGGCGGCCGCATGATCATCGAAGGTCGCTTGGGCGTGGGCTCGCTCACGGGCTTTATGAGCTATGTGCTGCTGATCATGAACTCGCTCATGATGATTTCCAACGTGTTTTTGCTGCTCACGCGCGCACTTGCCAGCGTGGAACGCATCTCGCGGGTGCTCGACGAGCGTTCACTTATCCAGGCGCCCGACGCTGCCGCTGCCGTGCGCGAGGTGGCCGACGGAAGCATCGAGTTTCGCGACGTGTCGTTTAAGTACCGCGCGGATGCTGCCGAGGATGTGCTCGAGCATATTGACCTTTGCATTGAGGCGGGCTCCACGGTGGGCGTGCTCGGCGGCACGGGCTCGGGCAAGAGTTCGCTTGTGCAGCTGATCGCGCGCCTGTACGACGCCACCGAAGGCGCCGTACTCGTGGGCGGGCGCGATGTGCGCGATTACGACCTGGTTGCCCTGCGCGACGCCGTGGGTATCGTGCTGCAAAAGAACGTGTTGTTTACGGGTACCGTGCGCGAGAACCTGCAGTGGGGCAATCCGCAGGCGTCGGACGATGAGCTCCTCGCGGCCTGCCGGGCGGCATGCGTGGACGAGTTTCTGGATCGCATCGGCGGCCTTGACGGCTATCTGGGCCAGGGCGGTGCCGGTGTCTCGGGCGGGCAGAAGCAGCGCCTGTGCATCGCGCGTACGTTGCTCAAGCATCCGCGTGTGCTCATCTTTGACGATTCGACCAGCGCGGTCGATATGGCGACCGACGCCAAGATCCGCGAGCATATCGCTCAGATTCCCAACACGACGGTGATTGTCATTGCACAGCGCATTGCGAGCGTCATGGATGCCGACCGCATTATTGTGCTGGACGACGGCCGTGTCCACGGTGTGGGCACGCACGAGGAGCTGCTGGCGGGCGACGCCATTTATCAGGAGATCTATGCCTCGCAGATGGAGTTTGCGGGGGATGTGGACGTCGCAGACGGCGCAAATGCCCCGTCTTCGTCTGGCCCCAACGAATCAATTCAAGCCACGGAAGGGGGTGAGCGCCATGCCTAAGACATCCGCTCAGGCCCGTCCCACCAATCTGACGCAGACGCTTCGCCGCTTGCTCTCCTACATGGGTCACGCCAAGTTCTCGCTGCTCGCAGTTGGCGTGCTTGCCTCTGTGGCCGCCATCGCAAGCCTTGCCGGCACCTACATGGTACGTCCCATCGTCAACGGTTTGGCAACGGGCGGCGAGGAACTGCTCGCTAGGCAGGTTATCTTTACCGCTGCCATCTACGCCGCGGGCGTGCTCTCGGCTCTGGGCTACTCGCAGATTATGGTGCGCGCGGCCCAGCGCGTGGTGTCCGATATCCGCCGCGACCTGTTTGCCCACATTCAGACGCTGCCGCTGAGCTACTTCGACAGCACGCGCTCGGGTGACATCATGAGCTTCTTTACCAACGACGTCGACACCGTCTCCGAGGCGCTCAACAACAGCTTTGCCAACGTGATTCAGGCGATCATCCAGGTGGTCGGCACCACGGCCATGCTCATCATCCTCAACTGGCAGCTCACGATTATCACGCTCGTGTGCGATGCGGCCATTGTGCTGTATGCGCGCTACTCGGGCACGCGCTCTAAGCGTTTCTTTGCCGCCCAGCAGGCATCGCTTGGCGACCTGGACGGATATACCGAAGAGATGGTCTCGGGTCAAAAGGTCATCAAGGTCTTTAATCACGAGCAAGCCAACGTGGCTGGTTTTGACGCGCGCAACCAAGAGCTGCGCCGCACCGGTGGTGCCGCGCAGGCCTACGCCAACTCGATGGTGCCCATGACCGTGGTGATCGGCTATGCCAACTACGCCATCGTCGCCGTGGCGGGCGGCATGCTCTGCATCAAGGGGCTCGCCGACGTGGGCGCGCTTGCAAGTTACCTGGTCTTTGTACGCCAGGCCGCCATGCCCATCAACCAGTTTACGCAGCTGGGCAACTTTTTGCTCAACGCGCTGGCCGGTGCCGAGCGCCTGTTTGCCGCCATGGATCTTGAGCCCGAGGTGGACGAGGGCTGCGTGGAGCTGGTGCAGACGGGCGGCGCCGCGTGGGCATGGAAGATTCCCGAGAGCCAGGGCGTGGGCGCGTACGGGCACCTGCATGATGTGGCTGCCGTTGATGAGTCGGGCCGTGCGGTGGCTGCCGACGGCACCGAGCTCACGTGCGGCTTGGTCCCACTTGCCGGCGACGTGCGCTTCCATGCCGTGGACTTTTCCTACGTGCCAGGCACCCGTGTGCTCACGGATCTCAACCTGTTTGCCAAGCCGGGGCAAAAGATCGCGTTTGTGGGCTCCACAGGCGCCGGTAAGACGACCATCACCAACCTCATCAACCGCTTCTACGAGGTCGATGACGGCGAGATCACGTACGACGGCATTGACGTCAAGCACATTGCCAAGGCCAGCCTGCGCGGGTCGCTCGGCATTGTGCTGCAGGACACGCACCTGTTTAGCGGCACCATCGCACAGAACATCCGCTTTGGCAAGCTCGACGCGACCGACGAGGAAGTGCGCGCCGCTGCCGAGGCTGCCTGCGCGGATTCGTTTATCCGCCGCCTGCCTAGAGGCTACGACACACCGGTCACGGCCGACGGCGCCAACCTGTCGCAGGGCCAGCGCCAGCTGCTCGCCATCGCGCGCGTGGCCGTTGCCGACCCGCCGGTGCTCATCTTGGACGAGGCCACGAGCTCTATCGACACGCGCACCGAAAAGCTCATCGAGCGCGGCATGGACCGCATCATGCGCGGACGCACCACGTTTATGATCGCGCACCGCCTGTCCACCGTCCGCGACGCCGACGCCATCATGGTCCTCGAACACGGTCGCATCATCGAGCGCGGCACGCACGAAGAGCTGCTCGCTCAGCACGGCGAGTACTGGCAGCTGGCGCATGGCTTAAAAGAGTTGGATTAACCCGTTCGAGCACGATGCTTTGACCCCTCCATGCTCCTCACCTCGCCTCAAACCATCACAACATTCGACGTTTTTTGCCAAAATTGGGAAAAGCATCGAATGTTGTGATGGTCTGTGTGTTGAGGATGGGCTTGGGAAGTCCGTTTTGCTCGAAGCGACCTGTCCTGTCGTACGGGTGTCGGCATGATTCTCCCGTGGGGTATTATGTTTTCCGAAGAATAAAACGCCGCGTGAGGGGAGGGCTGCGTGGACGGGCACGTGCAACATGACGGCTTTGGCCGCGACATCAACTACCTGCGCATTGCCGTTACCGACAAGTGCAATTTTCGCTGCATCTATTGCATGCCGGCCGATGGCGTGGCGCCCCGCGCGCACGACGAGCTGCTCAGCGCCGAGGAAATCGCCCGCTTTGTGCGCTTGGTGGCGGGGGAGGGCATTCGCCGCGTACGCCTGACGGGCGGCGAGCCGCTGGTCAGCCGCCGTATTATTCCGCTCATTCGCGACATCCGCGCGATTCCGCAGATCGAGGACATCTCGCTTACCACCAACGGCGCCCTGCTGCTCAAGCTGGCACCGCAGCTCAAAGATGCCGGGCTTAACCGCGTCAACATCTCGCTCGACACGCTCGACCCTACGCTGTTTGGAAAGATCACGCGCCTGGGTCGACTCGAGCAGACCATGGCTGGCATCGACGCGGCGCTGGCTTGGGGCTTTGAGCCCGTTAAGGTCAACTGCGTTGTGGTGCGCCGGCTCAACCAGGATGTGGCGGCCCTCGCGCGGCTCACGCTCGACCGCCCCATCCACCTGCGCTTTATCGAATACATGCCCATCGGCGACGAACACACGAGCTCGCATTGTGCTGTGGACCCGCATGCGCCCGCGCTCAATCCCGAGCTGTGGGACGCGAGCGACACCGTGCCGAGCGACGAGCTGCGGGCACGCATCAATGCCGGGGCCGCCGCGGCGGGACTGGGCGAGCTCGAGCCGCTCGACATCAACGACGCTCCTGCCGGCGCGGGCCCTGCGCGCTATTGGCGCTTTCCAGGCGCGGCGGGAACGGTCGGCTTCATCAGCGCCATGTCCAATCATTTTTGCGCGAATTGCAACCGTCTGCGCCTGACGGCCGACGGTAACGTGCGTCCGTGCCTGTTCAGCGATGCCGAGTATTCGGTGCGTGAGGCGCTGCGCCGTGGTGATGATATGCAGGTACTTTCGATTTGGCGCGATGCCGTCGCCCACAAACCGCAGGAACACGCGATAATTGAGGGCACACAACGATTTATGTCCCAAATCGGAGGATGATCATATGGCCAAGAGCAGGTACGCCGATGCCACCAAGGCCGCTCGCAGGGCCGCGATGTCTGCCCACAAAGTCACGGCTGCGGCGAATGCTGGCAACGCCGACGCGTCCGTGCAGCCGACTGCCAGTGCTGCCACCGAGCCCGCCCGTGACGCCCGTCGTGACGAGCTGACGCATGTGGACGCCAAGGGCGAGGTACGCATGGTCGATGTGTCCGACAAGGCCGAGACCCATCGCATCGCCATCGCCGAGGGCACCATCCTCATGCATCCCGAGACGCAGGCCATGGTGCTGCAGGACCGCGCCAAAAAGGGCGACGTGCTTGCCTGCGCGCGCGTGGCGGGCATTATGGCCATCAAACGCACGAGCGACATCATTCCCATGTGCCATCCGCTGCTCATTACCAAGAGTAAATGCGACATTGCGCCCATCGCTCCGGCGGGGACGCCTGTCGAGGACGTGCCCGAGGGCTGGGTGCCGGCGCGCACGGACGGGCAGGTTGGCTTTCACGTGCTGGTCACGGCGGGCGTGACGGGCAAGACGGGTATTGAGATGGAGGCTCTGACTGGAGCGAGTGCCGCGTGCCTAACGATCTATGACATGTGCAAGGCGGTCGATCGCGGCATGGAGATCGTCGACGTGCGCCTGCTGCACAAGGAGGGCGGCCGCTCGGGTGTGTGGGATCGCGCAGAGCGTCAGGCCGCTGCTGTTGAGGCTGTGGGGGCCGCGGGCGACGCACCCGCGAGCGCACCCGTCGCCGTCGCACCCGCAGCTCCCACTCCAGCCGTCCCTGCGATCGCGTTTATCGGCTACCAAAACTCGGGCAAGACCACGCTCGTCGAGAAGGTTATCGCCGAGCTCACCCGCCGCGGCCTGCGCGTGGGCTCGCTCAAGCATCATGGGCATCACGGCTTTGATATCGATGTGCCCGCTAAGGACACCTGGCGCCATCACCAGGCCGGATCCAAGCACGTGGGCCTCATCTGCGCCACGCGCTGGGCGGAGTACGCCGACACACGCGAGGAGGACGAGATGCCCGCGCGCGAGCTGCTGTCGCGCTACAACGATGTCGACGTGGTGATCATTGAGGGCTACAAGACCGAGGGTTTCGACAACATCGTGGTCGCGCGCTCCGGTGTCGACCGTCTGCGTGGCAAGAGCTCGCTCGACCTGGTCGACGGTCACACGCTGGCCCTTGCCTGCAACGAAGCCCTGGCGCGTCAGGCCTTCGACGCCGGCTTCGCGACCCGAACCATCAACATCAATGACGCCCGAGCCATCTGCGATCTCATCCAAGACCACCTTTAAGGCTTGACGCTGCGCCGGCCCCAAGCACCCCATCTCGCCCCTCAAGCCGTCGCTCGCGTACCAAAGTACGCGTCGCTCCTCTTTCGGGGCGACCTGGGGCACTTGGAACCGGCTCGCTGCGCTGCCATAACATGCCAAAAAGGGACAGGCATCTTTGTGGTGGTTTTTGCAAAAAAGCTTTGACTTAAAGTTAGCTCAAGGTGTCATAATCGCTGACAAACGATTGCGATCACGGAGGCCTCATGTCAAAACTGTACTTTATGCGTCACGGTCAAACGCTCTTTAACTTGCTTCGTCGCAAGCAGGGCTGGTGTGACTCGCCGCTCACCGAGCTGGGAATCGAGCAGGCTAAAACTGTCGGTGCGACCCTGCGAGGGCGTGGCCTTACGTTTGACCATGCGTACAGTTCGACGTCCGAGCGTGCGTGCGACACGCTTGAGCTTGCGTTCCCCGGTCAGCCTTACGAGCGCGTCAAGGGCCTTAAGGAGTGGAACTTTGGCAAATTTGAGGGCGCGAGCGAGGATTTGAATCCGCGCCTGCCGTACGGCGATTTTTACAAGCAGTATGACGGCGAGGGCGAAGTCGAGTTTCGCGAGCGTATGATGGCGACCATCACCGAGTTCATGCAGCGCCCTGGACATGAGAGCGTGTTGTGCGTGAGCCATGGCGCCGCAGCGGCTCAGGTCATGCGCGGCGTGGGCGTGGAGCCGCTCAAGATGAAGCACCGCATTGGCAACTGCTGTGTGCTCGAACTCGACTTTGATGCTACTACCGGCACATTTGCTCTTGCAGATTTGTACAACCCCTACGGCACCCCGCGCGAGTAACATCGGGGCATCAGCCAAAACCACCACAAAGGGGCCAGGCACCTTTGTGGTGGTTTTGCCGTTTACAGGCGATTTCCTACCGTTCAGCGGACTTTCGCACCAATGGGGCTTACGCTGCATGCAAGTTTCATCCTACAATCGCCCACGTGCTCACAAGTTTGTTACTCCTCGGGAGGCATCACTTGCGCATAATAGAAGACGAGGAATATCGCCCCGTCGTCTAGCGCCGATGTCCGAGGAGTTTTTTCATGCTCATTTTAAAGAAGATCAACAATAACGTTGCTCTCGCCGCCAGCGATGACGGCCGAGAGGTTGTTGTCTTTGGCAAGGGCATCGGTTTTCACGAGATGCCCTACGAGCTTGTCGATGAGTCGCTCATCCAGCGCAAATTCTATAACGTTCCCGAGAGCCTGCAGGATATGGTCGGCACACTTCCCGACGACGTTCTGCTCGCGGCAAGCGACATTGCCTGCTTCGCATCCCAGCAGCTTGGTTGCAAGCTGTCCGGTGGCCTGCCCTTTATCCTGGCAGATCACCTGCAGTTTGCCGTTCAGCGCGACGACGACCAGATCAGCGCTCCCAACCCGCTCGAGCATGAGGTGGCTTTCATCTACCCGCGTGAGCTCGAAATCGGTCAGGCCGCGCTCGCCATCGTGCAAAAGCACACCGGCGCCAAGCTGGGTCAGAACGAGGCCACGAGCATCGCGCTCCACATCGTTAACGCCGAGGTCGACGGCATGGGCCGCGCCAAGGACATGGACTTCATCATGAAGAGCACCCGCGTGCTTGACGAGGTAACCCATTCCGTGGAAAAGCAGCTCGGCTGCTCGCTCGACACGGCGTCGTACTGCTACATTCGCTTTCTTGCGCACCTGCGCTTTTTGGTTCGCCGCCTTGTTAAGGGCAGCTGCACGCAGACCGAGAACTCCTCACTGTTTATGCAGGCCGCCCGCGATTTTCCCGAGGCCTACCAGTGTGCGTACGCCATCAACCGCGTGTTCGAGAAAGAGTTCAAGCAGAGCTGCTCGGACGAGGAGCTCTTGTATCTGATGATGCATATCAACCGTCTGCGATCGGCTTCGCAGACCGAGTGAGTAAAGCCGCCAGCCCGGCGGCAATCGCAACAATTCTTTTTGGTTTCTAACTGCGGGCAAGGTACCGGCTCGCGGTAGGGGATATTTTTGTCGAAATTTGGAAAAGAGAGGACAGATCATGGCAGGTAAATACGACGATCTTGCTGCCCAGATCGTAGAGCTGGTTGGCGGCAAGTCCAACGTCAAATGCGTCGCACACTGCATTACCCGTGTTCGTTTTAAGCTCAAGGACGAGTCGAAGGCCAATGACGAGGCAATCTCCGAGCTGCCCAACGTCATCAAGGTCATGCACGCCAACGGCCAGTACCAGGTTGTTGTGGGCAACATCGTCGAGGACGTCTACGACGCCGTTCTCAAGGCCGGCGGTTTTAGCGACGGCGGCGCCGTCGACGCCGATGACGACGATGCCGCTCCCAAGGGCGTTACCGATGTGATCATCGACCTCATCTCGGGCATCTTCGCCCCCATGCTCGGCACCTTCGCCGCTGCCGGTATCATGAAGGGCCTGCTGGCGCTCGCTACCTTCCTGGTCCCGAGCTTTGCCAACGACGGCGCCTACACGCTGCTCTACACCGTCGCTGACGGCATGTTCTACTTCCTGCCCGTGGTGCTTGGCTTTACCGCGGCCAAGAAGTTCAAGATGAGCGAGTTCAACGGCATGGCCATCGCCTTTGCCCTGGTGTATCCCACCATGGTTGCCCTGACCTCGGGCGAGGTTGTCGGCTCCGTCGAGCTCGGCTTTGCTGGCACCTTCTCTTGGTACACCACGTTCCTGGGCCTGCCGCTCATCATGCCTGCCTCGGGTTACACCAGCTCCGTTATCCCCATCCTGCTCATGGTCTGGTTTGGCTCCACCCTCGAGCACTGGGTTAAGAAGTGGATGCCCGCTTCTATGAAGATGTTCTTCACCCCGCTGATCGTCGTCACCGTTACCGTCACCCTTGGCTATCTGGTCATTGGCCCCATCGCCACGCTCATCACCAACCTGCTTGGTGAGTTCTTCGCGCTGCTGTTTGGCCTGCCCATGATCGGCTCCCTCCTGGGCTGCACCCTCGTCGGTGCCTTCTGGATGTGCCTGGTCATCTTTGGCTTCCACTGGTCGCTCGTGCCCATCGCGCTGGTCAACCTGTCCACTCTGGGCCACGACTACATCCTGGGCTCCGTTATCGCCCACTCCTTCTCGCTGGGCGCCGTGCTCTTCGCCATGTATCTCAAGAACAAGGACGAGAAGTTCCGCGGTATCGCGCTGCCGGCCATGATCTCCGCCTTCTTCTTTGGTGTCACCGAGCCCGCTATCTACGGTGTCGCCCTGCCCGATAAGAAGGCCTTCATCAACGCCAGCATCGGTTCTGCTGTGGGCGGCCTCATCATTGGTCTCTCCGGCGCCGTGGTGTACATGTCCGGTGGTCTGGGCGTCTTCAACTGGCTGTCCTTCATCGACCCCTCCGGTGTTAACGGCATCAGCCACATGATCTGGGCTATCGTTGCCTCTTTCGTGGGTGCCGCCGTGGGCTTTGCGATCGAGTTTGCCACCTACAAGCCCGAGGCTGCCAAGTAGCCCAAACGACAAAGACTCGGTACCAAGCCGGCGGGGGGGAGCGCCCCGCCGGTTTTTTTCAAAGGGGCTAGATGCCATGCGCTCGTCCGAGCGACTGCCCAAAATCAAAACCATGCCGGATTACGGGGCTGAAACGGTGAGTGCTGACCATACCCCGTTTTTCCGTAAACTGACAAGCCTCCTACCTGCGGTTTTGTCCTTGCCGTTTCTGGCATGCTCAAGGGGCACTGGTTCTGCCCCGTAAACCGGCATGGTTTTGAACCTGCCAATAAGGGACAGGTTTATTTTGGTCGGTTTTATCTGGGCAAACGTCGTCTCCGTCAGCTCCGTCCGCATATCTTAAGCCGGCATAGTTTCGATGGGTCGGTCCGTGCGCGTCCCGCAACATGCCTCGCCACGAAACCGGCCTATCTACTACGTTTAAGTGGTAGGGGCCAACCACACGGTGGTTTTTCGAAAACCGCCAAGCCGTCTACCTGCGGTTTTATTTTTGACAATTGCGGCGTGGTCGGGGGTTCACGACTAAACGTAGTAGATGGGCCGGTTTCGTGGCGGCCGACTCAACGCGAACTCCGATCGGGACGCAAATTACCTCGTGGACGCCGCTTCGGCGTCCACGCAACATCCCAACACGTACGAAAGGAGCCAACATGGCTTTTCCCGATGGATTTCTGTGGGGCGGTGCCACTGCCGCCAATCAGTGCGAAGGCGGATACAACGAGGACGGCAAGGGCCTCGGCGTTCCCGACATCATGACCGGCGGCACGGTCTCCGAGCCGCGCCACATTACCGACGGCATTCTGCCCCAGTACCACTATCCCAGCCACGAGGCCGTGGACATGTACCATCACTATCTCGACGACATCAAGCTTTTTGGCGAGATGGGCTTTAAGTGCTACCGCATGTCCATCAACTGGAGCCGTATCTTCCCCAACGGCGACGAGGCCGAGCCCAACCAGGCCGGCATCGAGTTCTACCGCCGTGTGTTCCAGGCCTGTCAGGAGCAGGGCATCGAGCCCATGGTCACCCTTAGCCACTATGAGCTGCCTTATGGTCTGTCCAAAAACTACGGAGGCTGGAAGAACCCCAAGCTCATCGATTTCTACCTCAACTACGCCCGCACCGTCATGACCGAGTACAAGGGCCTGGTGCGCTACTGGCTCACCTTTAACGAAATCAATTGCCTGCTCATGGGCGGCTTTGGCGGCGTGATGGGCGGCGGCATGGTGCCCGAGGCAACCGACACGCCCATGGCCTTTGGCGACTGCGACTGGGACGACCCGCAGGCGCGCTTCGATGCCCTGCACCATCAGTTCCTGGCGAGCGCCAAGTGCGTCACCATGGGCCATCAGATCGATCCCCAGAACAAGATCGGCTGCATGATCGCCGGCAACGCCTGCTACCCGCACACGTGCAATCCGGCAGACGTTCTGGCCGCACAAAAGCAGCAGCGCGAGATGAACTTCTACTGCGGCGACGTGCAGGTGCGCGGTGCGTATCCCTCGTGGGCGCCCAGCGTGTGGCGCCGCGAAGGCGTGCACGTGGAGGTTTCGCCCGAGGACGCCGCCACGCTGGCCGCCGGCAAGGTCGACTTCTACAGCTTTAGCTACTACATGAGCGCCACGGCCACGGCTGACCCGGTGCTGCTGGAGCAGGGCAACATCTTTGGTGGCGCCGGCAACGAGTACCTCAAGAAGAGCGATTGGGGTTGGGCGATCGACCCCGAGGGCCTGCGTTACTACCTGGAGGAGGTCTACGACCGCTACCAGGTGCCGCTGATGATCGTCGAGAACGGCCTGGGCGCGGTGGACGAGGTCGAGGCGGACGGTGCGATTCACGACGGCTACCGCATCGATTACCTGCGCGAGCATATCAAGCAGATGGAGATTGCCATCGAGGACGGCGTGGACCTGATGGGCTACACCATGTGGGGCTGCATCGATTTGGTGAGCGCCTCGACCGGCGAGATGAAGAAGCGCTACGGCTTCATCTACGTCGACAAGGACAACGACGGCAACGGCACGCTCGCCCGCAGCCGCAAGGACAGCTTCTTCTGGTACAAGAAGGTCATCGCCACCAACGGCGCCGACCTGGCCTAGCCAAGTCTCAACCAGCGTAAACGTCGCAACCACCACAAAGGGGCCAGGCACCTTTGTGGTGGTTTTTGCTTTGGTAGATGTGTGGGACATGCCTTACAATCTACCAAGTAGTTCATGACGGGCGAAAAACGGAGAGAAGGGTCCTGATGTGTCCTTAATGTTTCATGCGGATAGATTGATTTGACAGACGGTGGCGAATGCCCACCGCCCGTATTCGTATGAAACAAGGAGTCTCCATGCTCGCATCTCTTTTCTCAAAGCCTCAATCATCGCTGTCCGTGCAGGCTAAACGCCTGGTGGCAATGCGCTTCCTCATCTACACCGGGTTTCAGACCAGTTATTTTATCGGCGTCATCGGAACGCTTACCTATGCGGACGATGCCTCGGTCGTCGCGACGTCGCTGGCCGTCCTGTTCATGAACGTTTTCGTGATCCTGGGTTCCTTTGCGGGTGGCGCTGCGCTCGACGCATGGGGTCCGCGCCGCCATTTCTTGCTGAGCATCGTCGGAGCTCTCGCAACTGGCACGGCAATCATCGCCTTTGGTAGCGCGACCGGCGTCGTCCTACTCGGCGCGGTGTTCCTGGGTTTTGTGATGGGATTTGCCCAGCCCATCGCCACGTCCTATCCGGCCTACCTCACCGACGATCCTGTCGAGCTCAAAGACATCAACTCCGCCATCGCCATGTTTTCAAACGTGAGTATCATCGTTGGCCCCACGCTGGGCGGCTTTGTCGCGGCGGCTGCATCGTCGCGCGCGGTGTTCGTGCTCATGATGCTCTTTACCGTGCTGGCGTTCGTTGTCGGTTGGGGTTTTAGGCCGCAGACCAGCCATGTCGCCGGGCATGCGGATGCCGATTCGGCAGAGGAAGGGGAGCGTGCGGGACAAAGCTCCAACCCCAGCACGTCCGCCCGCGCCACCTTCGCAGCCAGCATCAAGACAGTCTTCACCAACAGCGTCCTCGCCCTGCTGTTCTGCATCATTTTTCTTTCGAACTTTGGCTACGGAGCCTTCGATCCGCTGGAGTCGTTCTTCTACCGCGATGTCCTGCACGTCGGCGTTGAGTGGATGGGCTGGCTCTCGTCTGCCTGCGGTGTCGGCGCGGTGCTGGGTGCCGTGCTCGCGCTCCGCTTGCCGCCGCACCTGGTCAACCTTAAAACGCTGCTCGTGGCACTTATGTCCGTGGGCCTGGGAAGCCTGCTCTATGTGGGGACGCCGTACGTGGGTGTGGCCCTCGTCGGTCAGGTCGCCCTGGGCATAGCTTGGGGCATCGTCAACCCGCTCCACAACACGATCGTGCAAACGACGGCGCCGCTCGAGCAGCTCGGTCGCGTGAACTCGGTCATGGGCTTTGGCAATATGTTCGCCGGCGTGGCCCCGCTGGCGATTGCCCCGTGGCTGGCGGCGACATTTGGCGTACAACGGACACTCGTGGGGGCAGGCATGGTCGTGACGGCGGTTCCCGCGGCGCTGCTGCTGTTTGGACGCCGGCATCTGGATCGTGCCGTAAAGCGGTAAGAAACAGGTAAGAAACCATCACAACATTCGATGAAAATTGCGATTTTGCCGAAAAACGTCGAATGTTGTGATGGTTTGGCCCGCAAACGTCGCAACCACCACAAAGGGGCCAGGCACCTTTGTGGCGGTATTTTCTTTGACAGACCGCGCCCGAGCCTTGGTATACGATGTACGCCGTTCACGAATACACCCCACACCGCCGCGCCACCCAGAAAGGCCCCCATGGACACCACCTTTAGCCGCATCAAAGCCGTGTTCTGTGATATCGACGGCACGCTGCTCACGAGCCAGCACACGGTGTCCCCGCGCACCGTGGCGGCGATCCGCGCCCTGCGCGAGCGCGGTGTGCTCTTTGGCCTGTGCACCGGGCGCGACGCCCACGCGACCGAGGCCATGTACGAGCTCTGGGGCATCGAAGGCCTGGTGGACGTGCTCGTGGGCTGCGGTGGTGCCGAGGTCATCGACCGCGCGCACGACATCAACGAGCTGAGCTATCCGCTGCCGGGCGAGACCATCGCACGCATCTGCAAGCACATGGCGGGCCTGCCGGCAACGCCCGTCTGCCCCCGAGACGGCGTGTTCTACGTGCCCGAGAGCAACGCGTGCGTCGAGCACCTGTCGCGCGTCGACGGCGTGCCCTACCAGGTGGTCGATTTTGCCGAGTTTTTGCGCGAGCCGCAGCCCAAGGTGATGTTTACCATGGCGCCCGAGGTAATGCCGCGGGTGATTGAGCGAGCATTGACGTTTGCCGATGATACTGTTAAGGCGGCCGCCCTGCAAACCACGCAGCGCCTCTACGAGTTCATGGACCCGCGCGTATCCAAGACGCGCGGCCTTGTGCGCGTGGCGGAGCTCAACGGCATGGAGCTCCAGAACATCTGCGTGTTTGGCGATGCCGATAACGATACCTGCATGGTGGCCGACGCCGGCGTGGGCGTGGCTATGGCAAACGGCAGCGACGCCACCCGTGCCGCCGCGGACTTTGTAACCGCGAGCAACGACGAGGACGGCATCGCGGCCTTTATCGAGGAACACCTGCTGTAGCACCGGGGAAGAACCACCACAAAGGGGCCAGGCACCTTTGTGGTGGTTGCCTGATTGCGATTAGACGTTCAGGCGATTTGGATGAATAGACGACTATAGTCTGCGCTCACATTCAAATTATATTGTCTAAACATTACACCCCTAAGGACCGTTGGCTTAGAGATATTTCACCCGTCTGGTAGGTTATTCTCACAGGTGAAAGGCATACAGTTCATGGGCGATTTTCGACCGTTCACAGACTGTTTGTATTTGAGTAATTTGTTGTGCAAATAATTCTCAGGCGAATAAAAAGTAATTAACAGCTAAATTACCTGCAATTTAGCTACAATTAAAGCTAATAAAAGCTAGCAAATCTGAACAAATGTCAAGCGAATTGAGAATTCGTTACAAAACTGCTGACATTCTTAACACAGACATTTAAACAACAGCTACAATATGCATTGCTTAGCGCGCGCAAGTATCGGTTGCGCGCCCAAGTTTGATAGTGAAAGAGCAAGATCGCGGTCTCTTGGGGAGGAGGCATCGATGACAGCAAATTCAGACAAATCTAAGCAGCATAATAAAGCGACACATCGTGTATTAGCAGGTGTTTTGTGCGGAGCTTCCGTTTTGAGCCTGGTGCTGTCGCTCGTTATGCCTCCGATCTCGCAGGCCATTGCCAATGACGCCCAGACGGTTTCTGCCGAGGAAACTGTGATGGGGGGGGGTTCCTCAAGTGAGTCTACTGGTGTAGGCAACGCTACTAACGGGGATGTCGAAAACCAGAATAGTGATGATGCCGAGAATGGCGAGACCGATCCTTCAAATGGCCTTGAGCAGAATCAGGTTGAGGATCAGCCTGAGGACGAGCTACTGGGTGAAGACGGCAAGTCGTCGGATGACAATGCTGCAATGGCGGTCGCGGAAGGCGAGCAGGCCGAAGCGGCATCCGGTGAGATAGATAGCGCGGAAAAGCTGAAAACTGAGCTGGAGAAGGCGAGCGACGCTGCCAACTTTAAGCTTACGAAAGATATTGTTACCAGCGAGACAATTCAGCTCAATAAAAGCGGCAGTATTATCACGTTGGATCTAAATGGCTGCAAGATTAAGCATGAGAGTCCCAATCAGCCTCTCTTCAATATCACCGCTGGAGCAACGTTGACCGTCAAGGACAGCCAGCAAGCTGCCCCGACAGAGACCATGGTTAATGGAGTAAAAAACGGCAATCTCGCTTCAATGGAATACGACGGTTCCAGCATCCCGACCAAGCTTACCTACTACGTAACCGAATCGGTCGCAAAGGGAACCGGTACAACCGAGACCCTTAAAGCGCATAAGGCTGATATCAAGGGCGCCATCGTGGCGTGCCGTAACGCCGACACTACTGGTTTAAAGCTCGTCAACCTTTATAATGGCGGCAACTTCAATCTTGAAAGTGGCGTACTCACACAAAAGAAGGATGACCGTATCGGCAACCTCATCTATGCCGAGAACGGCTCTACCGTCAACATGAGCGGCGGCTATGTGTGCGGCGCTTCTGGCTCGGGTACTGGCGCGGGCATTATGGTATCCAACGCGAACGGTGGCGCCTCGACTCTTAAGCTGACTGGTGGCGTAATCGCTGGCAATTATGCCCCCAATGGCGGCGGCGTGTACGCTAACGGATCCACAGTTAATATGACCGGCGGCACGATTTCCGGTAACGGTACGTCCAAAGATCGATCGGGATACGGCGCTGGTGTTTGTGCTGTTAGTTCAACTGTAGTCATTTCAGGTGGTTACATCACCAACAACAACTATCAGTTCTACAGCGACAATGAAGGCTCCACGAAGCATATTGGTAACGGATGTCACGGCGGCGGTGGTATTGCTGCCTTCAATAGCGGCAGTCTCACAATTAACGGTGGCTTCATCACCGGTAACTATTCTGCCGAGGCCGGTGGCGGTATTTATGCTGGCGCTTGGAATCAGGCTCTCTCCTTGTTTTCGTTCTCTGGTGGAAGCATCGCCAGCAATGTGGCGCAAAACTCTGAGGGCGGCGGCATCCGTATCGCTGCGCCTACAGTTGGCGAATTTAATGTGATCGGCAAGAAAGCCTACATAACTAACAATACGACTAATACCCCCAATGACTGGGGCGGCGGCGGCGTGTTTGTCCAGGGAGGCAACAGTGCCGAAGGCGTTAATTCGGCGTGTCTCAAGATATCCAACGCCCTGATTACCAAAAACTCGGCCAAGGGCTATGGTGGTGGCTTCGCGGCCTGCCCGAGCGGCAAGACGGCGATTACAGATGCCAATGGTATTGCGATTTTCGGAAACACCGATGCAAACGGTGAGAATCTATCAGGCGGCACCAATGGTAAGAATGAAGACCAGCCTTCAAGTGTTGATGGCGGTGAGATTACTGATGACTTCAAGAGGCGTGGCCATGAGGACCTCTTCCTTATCCGCAAGTCGGATAACGCTGACTATATCGCAGCCGTAACGGGCCAGATGCTCGGCGGTGGTGCTGCAAATTGGTCGGGCACGATTGACGGTCAGCTTGCGACCATCGGTAAGTATGACGGAGCCCAAGCCAAGTACATGATTGGCCTAAAGTCCAAACCGTCCGCTGAAGATCAAAATGCTGCTATAGGGCTGGCTACGTTATATATCACAGGCAACAGCTCCAATATCCACGGTGGCGGAATCATGACCAACGGAGACGTTGTCGCCGGTTCCACTCGAGAGGTCAAGGTTTACCCCAAGATGAAGCTCAACGGCACCAAGGTGCTTGAGGGCGGCAAGCTTAAAGGAAATGATTTCGATTTCCAGCTTCTCAGGCAGAACAAGATTATTAACGAACTAGGCGAGATCTCATATACGATTCCGAGCTTTGACTCCAATGGTGATCTTCAGCTCAATCGCTGCTCGGTGGTCGATACGGTGAAAAACGATGAGAACGGAAATCTCACCTTTGATCTGGGTGAAGTTTATGCCGATGACGATCTTGTTTACTACTTGGTAGAGGTTCCGGGCACGGACAAGGACAAGGGCGTGACTTACGACAAAACGATCTACAAAATTGATCCTGAGGTTGTGAAGGATGAGGGCAAGTCGCACAATGTGCTTGACATTAAATACACGTATTACAAAGTCAAGAGCGTTTCGGTAACAAAGGTAAAAAATGACGGCGCTGGCGCAAGAACGCCAGAAACAGAACCAGCAGCCGTCACAGAAGCTGAAGGCGAAAACGCTGTTATCGCTGCGCTTACTAGTGGTGCAACTTTCACCAACAAGTACACTCCGTACACCTCCAGCGGTTCTTGGACTCCCAAGGCGACTAAGGTCGTTGAGGGTGGCGAGATGAAGGAGTTTACGCTTCAGCTTGCGACCGATGGCAGTTTTCAGCACATTATTCGTGAGGCCAATACTACTGGCGATAACAAGAAGCAGACGCTTTCGTTCTTAGATGACTCTGATAAGGGGATTGAGTACTCGCTCTCTGATATCACGAAGGAGCCTGACTCCACGGGCCGTGGCGCTTCCAAGACCTTCACGTACTATGTGCGCGAGAAAGACAACAGTTCGCTGTTCTCGCACTACAAGTTCGATAATTCGGTCTACAAGTTCACAGTTGTTGCAACGGACAATACCAGTGGGACCATCAGCTGTAAGGTGACCTACAGGAGGGGGACCGTTGACCCCGGCGGTACGTGGGTAAACGCCGATACTGCGGACCACGAACTCACCGACAGTTCCAACCCCACCTTCACCAACACCTACTCTACCTCTTTGCCCCTTTCCGGTATGTCGGGCGTTACGCTGACCTACCTTGCCGGCGCGGCGATGCTTTGCGTCGCTGCAGCCTGGATGCACGTTCGTCGCAAGGCGAGCGCGAAGGGAGGTGAGCGTCGTGAATAAGAAAGTTTGCTCCTTCCCGATCTTGTTTGCGCTGCTCGCCCTCTTGATCGGCACCTGCGCGGTTGTGTTCCCCGCATCCGCGCAGGCCGCGCCGAGCGCGACCGGATCCATCACGGTGACAGGCACCGTGGCGCGCAGCTACGACGCCTACCAGATCTTTGACGCCAACGTCGTCGATGACGACAACGACGCCAAGATCGCCACCGACCTTGTCTGGGCAAGCGATGCCGTGCGCGACGCCGCGCTGCCTGTGTTGCACAGCGCCGGCATGCCCAATTCCCAGACCACCGCACAGGAAACTGCCGAGTGGCTAAACACCGATTCCCGCCTTACGAGCGCGCTGAGCGCACAGCTCGCTCGTTCCCTCCAGAGCTCTGGCGCCGTGTCCGTGGCCCTTAACGCGGGCACGACGGCCGAGCTGCCCTGTGGCTACTGGCTCATCGTCGCCAAAGACGACGCCATCTCCCAAAACGAGGCCGGCACCGCGCCGATCATGGCCCTGGTCGGCGGCAGCGCCGTCATCGTCAAGCCCAAGGCCGCCACTCCCAAGGTGGCCAAGCACGTGCTGGAGGACAGCACCGCCGCCTGGCAGAAGGCCGCCGACGCCACAGTCGCCGACGACCTGTACTGGCGCCTCTCGGCCACGGTCCCGGCGGGTCTTACCGCTTACGACGCCTATACGGTGCAGTTCGTCGACACCATGAGCGCGGGGCTCGACCCCTCCAAGGTGGCCGCGAGCATGCGCGTGTACGCGGCGGTGGGCGCGAACGGCGGCTTCGACGCCGTTTCGGCCGGCAAGGGCGGCCGCGCCGGCACTAAGGCCGCGAAGGGCTGGACCGACATCACGGCCCAGTGCGCCACCAAGGTGGCCGCGGACGGGATCTTCACCGTGCGCACCGGCGACCTGATTGCCGCGCTCGGCGGGGCCGACGCCTTTACCGCGGGCGCCCGCGTGGTCGCCGTGTACAATGCGCCGCTCAACAGCGCGTGCAACCACGGCATCGCGAAGGGCAACCCCAACGAGGTCTACCTGCGCTACCCGCGCTCTCCTCTTGCCGACCAGTCCGGCGACGCCGGCTTCACCCGCACGCCGAGCGACGACGCGTGCGCCTACACCTGGGATCTCGCGCTCACCAAGCGCGGCAGCGACGGCGACAAGCCGCTGTCCGGGGCGGTCCTGAGCATCGCCGACGACCGCGGTCGCACGCTGGCGGCCGACGGCACGTGGGATGCGCAAGGCAAGGCCACCGTCACCACGGGCGAGGACGGCCGCGTGACCGTCTCGGGCGTGGACTCGGGCAAGCTGGAGGTCCGCGAGCTCAAGGCGCCCAAGGGCTACACCGCCTTTGAGGGCATGCGCGGCGTGACGGTCAAGGCCGAGGGCCTGGACGTCGACCAGGTGGCGGCCGCCAAGCCCAAGCTCACCGTCACGGCCGAGTCGCCCCTGCGCGCCGACAGCGCGGACGGGTCGACGGGCAGCCTGGAGGCGTCGATCATCAACACGCCCGCCAACGTTTCCCCTCGAGGCTTTATGCCCTCGACGGGAGATATGGCAATGTTCGCCGCGGCCGCCGTGGCGGTCGCCGGAGCCGCGCTCATCGTGGTCGCGCTCCTGGTCAAGCGGGGAGGTGGCAGCCATAAAAAGTAGCTGGCAGCCCCACCGAGAGCGGGGCGAGACACAACGAAGCAGATGCACAGACACAGACAGACGATGACCGATCGAATGAGAATCAAACGGAAAACGGAGGAAAAGAAGATGAGCATGAGCAAGAACATCGCACGCCTGGCAGTAACCGCCGGCCTCACCGCAGCGCTGAGCTTCGGCGGCGTCATGGCCCCGGTCACGATGGCGTTTGCTGCGGAGGGCTCGACTGTGACGTTCAACGATCCTGATTATGGAGCGTCCACGACCTATAAGGGCATTCAAATCTTTACGGCTACGGTTACGACGACCGCCGAGGGCACGACTGTGAGCAACATCGCGTGGGCCAGCGACGACGTCCAAACTGCTGTCGTAAACGCCATCAAGACAAAGGATGAATCCTACACTAGCAATAACGCGCAGGATGCCGCTGATTGGCTGAACAAACACAACGCAGGCACCGAGAAGACCGATGCAAGTACTAGAATCAGCAGCGGCCACGTTCTGAACAAGATTGCTGCCAATCTGAAGGACAGCGATGGCTGGGAGACGACGGCTGCGGGTAGCGCGTCCCTTTCTGGTCTTACCGCTGGTTACTGGCTTTTCCTGACCAATAGCGTTGCGGAAGGTTCGAATACCAAATCGAAGGACGTTTTTACCTCGCCTGTATATGCGGTCGTTGATGGCACGAATGATAAAGTGGTGACTCCCAAGAAGAGCGTCCCTGCCGTCGATAAGAAAATCGTGAGCGCCAAGGGCGATAAAGAGCTCGATGCGAGCGACTCCCATGTTGGGCAGGACGTAACGTTCAACCTCTACGGTACTATCGCTGACAACTATGACACGTACGATACGTATTACTATCGGTTCTCCGATCAAATTTCCAAGGGCCTGACGCTGCAGGATGGTGCTCAGGTGTATTTGTATGCAAGCAAGGATGCTGCGCAGAAAGATCTTAAGCACGAGAATCCGATATTGAACATCACGGGCTCGTTTACGTCGGATAGCGGTGATGCGGATGCGAACGGCAACAAGACGACGACTTGGACCTGCAGCAATCTTAAGAGTGTGGCGGGTGTTACCTCGGAATCCTGCATTGTCGTCTCCTATAAGGCACAGATCAACAGCGAGGCCGCCATTGGAGGCAACGCAGGCAACACCAACACCGCTACGCTTACGTACTCAAACAACCCTACGATCAACGACACCGGCACGACGGTGCCCGATGAGGTCAAGACCTACACCTATGGTCTCAAGCTTAATAAGGTTGACCTTGGCACCGAGGAGGCGCTTAAGGATTCGAATATTAAATTTACTATCAGGGTGAAGTCGGCGGCAGATTCCAACTTGGAGGGGAAATACGTTCAGTCCGATGGAACCCTCGTAGACGCTGAGTGCAAGTTTTCCGTCACCAACGGTGCTATTACTATCAAGGGCCTTGGTGCGGGAACCTATACGGTTGAGGAGACGGACGCTCCCGCTAATTACGATAAAGTGCAGCCCTTCGATTTCACGATTACGCCAAACAGGGACAGCGAGGCTTCAGGCGAAAGCCCGGTTGGAGCCAAGTATGAGATTAGTACCAGTCAGAAAGACCAGGTCATCATCGGCACGCCGAACGATACGAAGGACGACAACAAGCTCGAAGCCAAGACTGGCACAGCTACAAACGAAGACGGCACCTTCAACATCACCGTTGGCGATACCAAGCATGTCGGCCTCCCGCTGACCGGCCTTAACGGTGTGACCTTCACTTGGATTGCTGGTGGCGCGGTGCTGTGCATCGGTGTGGCGCACCTCATCCGCAGCCGTAAGCAGGCTGAGGAGTCCGAGCAGGAGTAGCGCTCACCCACCCATCCCTTTGGCAGGCGAGAAGTGATGGCCATGAGACTTGCGGACACTTTTCTCGTCTATCTACGTTCTTGCTTCGCCATCCTCTTTTCGGGGCAGACTCCGCGCTGGAGTTTGCCCCGTTTTTTGGATACAGCAGCCAGGCTCCAGCGTTCGATGAGGAGGCTGTTTTTCGTGGGACACCGTAGCCCGGCCTCCATTGCTCGAAAACCACTTACTCGATTTGAAGAGGAAAACTCAGACAAAGATCGAACACATAGCTATCGAACAGATGTTTGCTAATATTGCGTTTACCAGCTGTAAATGCGAGCATGCGCGCTAAAATGGCTTTGCGACGCATCCCGTGCGCGGGCGGCCGACGACTCGATCGGAGGTCCCCAAATGCTGAAATTCCTTAACGCGCTCGCCGCCCTCGCGACGGTGGGCACGTTCGTCATCGCGTTTCTTGACTCGTATGAGGTTCGGTTTAAGGTCCGTAGGCGCACGCGCGGTGCGGACGGTGGACGGCATTTGCGCCGAAAGCGCAAATAAGAATGCCCGGGGGTCGGATCCCGGGCATTTAACTAAAGCTGAAAACTAGGCCGCCCGCGCTCTCGTACACTTACGCGGGATGCGTCGTTTTCTATTGACATTGTATCCCGAATCGCCCCGCCGATTCAGGACATTTTGAAAACTCAAATGCTGGCTTATCCTCGACTGGACGGTGCGGTCTAGCTGTGTTGTCCGGCGCGGAAGCTCGCTAATCGGCTATTATTTGTTTAGACAACTTGAGTTGTAGAGGAGTGACCGGCGATGGTGCAGGGCGCCAAACATATGAAGGGCAATAACGCCGCGGACAACGGCGGCTCAAGCCCTCAGCCCAAACCTCAACCAAAGCCCAAGCGCCGTCGCAAGCGGCTGCCGCGCTGGGCCGATCGGCTCATCACCATCGTCATCATTTTTATTGGCGTGGGCCTTATGACCTGGCCGTGGATCTTGGACCGGCTCGAGGCCTCGGGCGTGTTCAACCAGATCAGCACCGTGTCCAGCACCGTGGACGCGCTGTCTGCCGAGGAGCGCGAGCGCATCCTGCTCCAGGCGCGCTCCTATAACGAGCAACTTGCCGGCGAGGCCACCGAGCTTCCCGCCGACCAGATCGAGCCCTACGCTCAGCAGCTCATCTTTGACCGCGACCCCATGATGAGCTGGGTCGAAATCCCCTCCATCGACGTGAGCATGCCCATCTACCACGGCACGAGCGAAGAAGTCCTTATGGCGGGCGTCGGCCACCTGGAGGGCACGAGCCTGCCGGTGGGCGGCACCTCGACGCATTGCGTGCTCACCGCGCACTCGGGCATGCGCAACCTGAGCATGTTCGACGACATTCACTCGCTGGAACCCGGCGACCTGGTGCTGCTGCACACCATGAACAAGACGCTCGCCTACAAGATGGTGGACTCCGAGGTGGTGCTGCCCGAGGAGATGGAGTCGCTGACCATCGAGCCCGGCGCCGACAAGGTGACGCTCGTCACCTGCACGCCCTACGGCGTGAACGACCATCGCCTGCTGGTGCATTGCGTGCGCACCAAGTACAACAAGAAGGACGTCGACAAGCAAAAGTCGCTGGCCGGCCGTCACTGGGGCAAGCGCGAGTTTGCCGTGCTCATCGTGGTCGTGGCCATTGTGCTGTTGCTGCTGGACATCGTGATCCACGCGGTCCGCAAGCGCCGCAAGGCCAAGGCCTCGGCATAGGACATTCTTCAGAACCACCACAATGGGGACAGGCACCTTTGTGGTGGTCGGGACTTCCAAACCATCACAACATTCGATGAAAATTGCGATTTTGACGAAAAGCGTCGAATGTTGTGATGGTTTTCGTTGTGGACGGCGCGGTTTTCGTTATGGGCGAGACGGTTTTCGCTACGGACAGTGCGGTTTCGCTGCAGAATCGCCAGCCCGCCGCCTGCCAGCCCGCCGCCCTCGTTACGTTTTCGCTGCATTTGGGTAAAGCACCTGCTCCAAGCGGCGTTGCCTTGTATACTAGAACGGTTTATCTGTTATGCGGAAGGGAGCGCCTATGGCACTCAGCGAGAAAGACGTGCGCGGCATCGCCGAGTACGCAAAGATCGCACTGACCGATGACGAGCTCACCCAGATGACGTCCTACATGAACGACGCCGTCCAGATGCTCGAGCCCGTCCTGCAATATGACTTACCCGACGTGGAGCCCACGTTCCATCCCATCGGAAGCCTGTCCAACGTGATGGGCGACGACCTGCGCGAGCCCGAGCGCGACCTGCCGCTCGACGTCGCGCTCGAAAACGCCGGCAGCGCGCGTGAGCGCTACTTCCGCGTGCCGTCCATTTTGGGAGAGGGGGAGAGCGAATAATGGCGCTAAGCTTCGATTCCCTTACCGCCGCCCAGATCGCCGCGGGCGTTGCCGCCGGCGACTTTACCGCTACCGAGGTGGCCCAGGCCTCCCTTGCCGCCATCGAGGCGCGCGAGGGCGGGGTCCAGGCATTCCTGCAGGTGGCGCCCGAGCTTGCGCTCGAGGCCGCCGCGCGTGTGGATGCCGACCGTGCCGCCGGAAAGCCGCTGCCCCCGCTCGCGGGCGTGCCGCTGGCCATTAAGGACAACATGAACCTCGTGGGCACGCGCACCACCTGCGCTTCCCGCATGCTCGAGGACTACCAGAGCGTCTACACCGCCACCTGTGTCCAGCGCATGCTCGACGCCGGCTGCCTGCCCATGGGCAAGGCCAACATGGATGAGTTTGCCTTTGGCAGCTCCACCGAGAGCTCGGCGTTCCACCGCACCAACAACCCCTGGGATACCGAACGCGTGCCCGGCGGCTCCTCGGGCGGCTCCGCTGCCGCCGTCGCCGCGGGCGAGGTCGCGCTCTCGCTGGGCTCGGACACCGGCGGCTCCATTCGCCAGCCGGCGTCGCTGTGCGGCGTGGTGGGCTTTAAGCCCACGTATGGCGCCGTGAGCCGTTACGGCGTGGTTGCCTTTGGCTCGTCGCTCGACCAGGTGGGGCCCTTTGGCCGCACGGTCGAGGATGTCGCGCTGGCCATGAACGCGCTTACCGGCGCGGGCCACGATCCGTACGACTGCACGAGCCAGGATTGCGCCGTCGACTTTACCGAGCATCTCAACGACAGCATCGAGGGCAAGCGCGTGGGCATCATCCCCGCGTTTATGGAGGCCGAGGGTATGACGCCCGAGGTCAAGGCCGCTGTTCAGCGCGCCGCCCAGGAGCTGCAGAACCAGGGCGCCGAGCTGGTCGAGGTCGACCTGCCGCACCTGGATGCCGCCATCGCCGCCTACTACGTCATCGGCCCGGCCGAGGCGTTCTCCAACCTGGCCCGCTTCGACGGCATTCGCTACGGCTACCAGGAGGAGGGCTGCGCCAACCTGTCCGACCAGAGCTCGCTGTCGCGTGCCCACGGCTTTGGTGCCGAGGCCAAGCGCCGTCAGATGCTCGGCGCCTACCTCCTCTCCTCGGGCGTGTACGACAAGTACTACTATGCCGCGCAAAAGGCCCGCACGCTCATCACGCAGGACTACGACGCCGCGTATGCCAAGGTGGACACCATCCTCATGCCCGCCTCGCCGCGCACGGCCTTTAAGTTTGGCGAGATCAGCGACCCCACGCAGATGTACCTCTCCGACCTGTACACCATTTCGCTCAACATCTGCGGCAACGGCGGTATCTCGGTGCCGCTGGGCCTGGGCGAGGACACTCAGCTGCCCGTTTCTGCCCAGCTGGTGGGACCTGCCTTTAAGGATCGTCAGCTGCTCACGTTTGCCCGCGCCCTGGAGCGCGGCTTTGCCGATGCCGCCACGGGTGCGCCCGCGCTTTCCGTCGCGCCCGATTTTGCCGGGAAGGGAGGCGAGCTGTAATGAAGGAGCTTTCCGAGGTCCTGCAGGATTGGGAGGCCGTGATCGGCCTGGAGATCCATACCGAGCTTACCGCACTCGATACCAAGATGTTCTGCAACTGCAAGCTCAGCCACGATGACGAGCCCAACGCCAACGTGTGCCCGGTGTGCCTGGGCCTGCCCGGCGCCCTGCCGGTGCCCAATAAGCGCGCCATCGAGAGCATCGTCAAGGCCGGTCTCGCCACCAACTGCGAGATCCAGCGCCACTCGATGTTTTACCGCAAGCACTACTTCTATCCCGATATGGCCAAGAACTTCCAGACTACGCAGGGTCCGGTCGCCTTTGCCATGTACGGCCACCTGGACCTGGACGTGACCGGTCGCGGTGCCGCCGAGCGCCCCGACTGCGCGTTTGGTGAGGCCGAGGCTCAGAGCCTGGCGAGCGCCTCGGCCAACGCCGAGGGCCTGTCCACGTCTATGACGTCGACCATGCGCGAGGGCAACCAGCGCGCCGGTCACCTGGCCAGCTACGATGCCTCCAACCTGCAGATGCCCGAGCGCCGCGAGGACGGTTCCTACACGGTGCCCATCCGCATCCTGCGCATCCACATGGAGGAGGACGCCGCCAAGATGGTCCACGTGGGCGGTGCCGAGGGCCGCATTACCGCTGCGGCCGAGTCGCTCGTCGACTACAACCGCTGCGGCACGCCTTTGATTGAGCTCGTGACTGAGCCCGATCTGCGCACGCCCGAGGAGGCTCGCCTGTTTATGGAGAAGCTCCGTCGCATCTTTGTGACGCTGGGCATTTCGGACTGCTCCATGGAGAAGGGTTCCATGCGCTGCGACGGCAACGTGTCGCTGCGCCGCCGCGGCGAGACCAAGCTGGGCACCAAGACCGAGCTCAAGAACCTCAACTCGTTTAAGAGCCTGCACGACGGCCTTGCCTACGAGATTTGCCGTCAGGCCGAGGTGCTCGAGGAGGGCGGAATCATCTATCAGGAGACCCGCCACTGGGAGCCCAGCCGTAAGCGCACCGTGGTCATGCGTGTGAAGGAGACGGCCGACGACTATCGCCTGTTCCCCGATCCCGATCTGGCGCCGTTCGATCTGGACGACGAGTTCATCGACCGCTGCCGTGGCGAGATTCCCGAGCTGCCCGATGCCAAGCGCGCCCGTTTTGAGACCGACTTTGGTATTAAGGCGGCCGATGCCGAGCAGATCGCGGGCGACCCCGAGTTTGCCGAGTTCTTTGAGGCTGCCGCTGCCGGTATGGCTGGCAAGGAGGCCCAGACGGTCGCAAACCTGCTGGTCAACGAGATGATCGCCTACCTTAAGAGCGCAGGCGTGTCGCTCGCCGAGTCCGGCATCGCGCCGGCTCAGGTAGCAGCGCTGGCCAAGCTGCTGGTGACCGATGCCATCAGCTCCAACCAGGCGCACGAGGTCTTTGAGGCCATGGCCCAGACCGGTGACGACCCCAACAAGATCGTCGACGAGCGTGGTATGCGTCAGGTGAGCGATGCCGGTGCGTTGCAGCCGATCGTGGACGAGGTGCTGGCTAACTGTGCCGATCAGGCGCAGCAGTATCGTGACGGCAACCAGAAGGTTATCGGCTTTTTGGTGGGCCAGTGCATGAAGGCGAGCCGCGGCAAGGGCAACCCGAAGCTCTTCAACGAGTTGCTGAGAACGTCGCTCTCGTAAACGGGAACCGAGGGGCCGGGCGCAGGGCCTTGCTTCTCAATTTCGGACAGTCCTGACTCACGACGGAGGCGCCACTGGCGCCTCCTGTTCGTGCGGAACTCATTGAGAGGCAAGGCCCTGCGCCCGGCCCCTCGGTTCCGTGACGACTCGGCCGTTCGGGTCAGGCGGGGCTGAATGGAATAGAGTGAATGAGGGTGCCGTTGGCGCCTTCATTCTTTATATATGTTGGGAGCGCCAAGCGGTGGGGGTGGTGCCGCTGTGTTGCTTGAAGGCTTGGGTGAAGGCGGCCTGCTGAGGGTAGCCTAGACGCTCTGCCACCTGCGCTATCGTGAGCGCGCTATCGGCCAAAAGGTCCTGTGCTCGCTCCATACGGCGTCTGCGAATGTAGGCGCCCAGGGACTCGCCAGTTTGGGCCTTAAAGGTGGCGCATAGTTTGGAGCGGCTTGTGTAGAGCCTCTCGGCCACCTCGTTGATACCCACGCGTCTGCCTTTGTCGAGCTCGCACTCAATCATCGCCGTTGCTTCTTCGGCAATGGTCACGCTGGCGCGTGTGTCTGCCGCCTGCTGCGCCTGCTTGTGGGCCGCGCGCGAACAGGCGAGCTCCGCGACCATGGTCTCCACGATGCCTTGCATATAGACGTGTCCGCCTACGGTGCGGGCGCGGTCCTCGTTAATCCGGTGCAGTGTGTGGCAGATGGCGGACGTCGCTTCCTCGTGCCATGGCTCGGCAAACGCCTCAAAGACCCCTGCGAACTCGGTGGGATAGCGGTGCTCCAGTTCGTCAAAATATCCAGGCAAAAAGAGCACCGAGCGCGAGTGATAGAGCCGCCCTGCAAATAGCGGGCTTAACTCCTCGCCACAGTTATCTTGGGTAAAACTGCACACGGCATTGTTTGGCCACGGTCCATGCAGGGGTTTAAGGTTCGCAGGCGTTATGCCGGCTTCGGGCATGCACATGAGCGTGGGCGCGCTGACCTCGCTCACGCACGCGTACGGTTCGG
The DNA here is from genome assembly GCF_003470945.1 of Collinsella sp. AM23-17. NCBI lineage: Bacteria > Bacillati > Actinomycetota > Coriobacteriia > Coriobacteriales > Coriobacteriaceae > Collinsella > Collinsella sp. AM23-17. The sequence goes on from NZ_QRHU01000005.1 coordinate 70,952, forward strand.
GTGTGTATTCGGCCAGGTACATATCGTGCATCGGGGTAATGAAATGCTCCATAACGATGCAGGCGGGGGAGAGAGGCATGATCCATGCGCGTCCGTGCGCCCGATCGTTTGCCACCTCGCCGGTAAAGACGGCGCCCTTGCCGGTAAGCTCCAGGCCAAACTGCTCAAACTGCGGTGCGTAGAGCTCGGTTATGTCGGTCGCTGCCCGCCGTATTTGCAAAAGCGTCCCTTTCCTTTGCAGAAACGTCCACGCCTGGCTCGATTGTGAGCCATGGCTAACACATCAATGATAAGTTCATTACGGTTAACTCTCAAGCCGTTAGAAGGGAATCTCATGGCAAAGGGGTCAAAAAGGGAAGGCGGCGGTATCGGCGAGCTGCTTGCATATGCCGGCGACCGCAAATTCCTAACGTATTTGGGCATGGCTCTCTCGGCGCTCTCGCAGCTGCTGAGCTTTGGCCCGTACGTGTGCATTTGGCTTGTCGCGCGCGATCTGATCGCCGTGGCACCTAACTGGAGCGAAGCCTGCGACATCGCGACGTATGGCTGGTGGGCCGTGGGGTTTGCGCTGGCAAGCATCGTGGTCTATTTCGTGGGGCTCATGTGCACGCACCTGTCTGCGTTTCGCTGCGCGTCCAATATCCGCAAGACTACGAGCGAGCACCTGCTTAAGCTGCCGCTTGGCTACTTTGACACACACGCCACCGGTGAGCTGCGCCGTATCGTAGACGGATGCGCCGCCTCCACCGAGACCCTGCTCGCGCACATGCTACCCGATATCGCCGGCGCCACCGCCATGGTCGCAGGTCTGCTCGTGCTGCTTTTCGCCCTCGATTGGCGCTTGGGCGCGGCATGCCTTATCTCGGTCGCCGTTTCGCTTGGCGCCATGGCCACCATGATGAGCGGCAAGGGCGCCGAGTTCATGAAGGCCTACATGGGCGCGCTGGTCAAGATGAACAAGACCGGTACCGAATACGTACGCGGCATTCCCGTGGTCAAGGTGTTTCAGCAGACGGTCTATTCCTTTAAGGCGTTCCACGACGCGATCGCCGAATACGCCGACATGGCACAAAGCTATGCGGGCACGTTTTGCCGAGGTCCGCAGGTACTCAACCTTACCGCGCTCAATGGTCTTGTGACATTCCTGTTGCCCGTGGCGTTGCTGTTGGCGCCGGGCGAGAAGGACTTCGCGCATTTTATGGCCAACTTCACGTTTTACGCGATATTTTCGGCCGTGGTACCGACGGCCATGACCAAGCTCATGTTTGTGGGCGAGGCCTCTCAGATGAGTGCCGATTCGCTGGCTCGAATTCGAAGCGTCATGGATTCCAAGCGGCTCTCCGTGCCCGCGCAACCCAAGCACCCTGCCGGCGGCGACGTGCGATTTGAGGACGTGAGCTTTACGTACGAGGGTGCCGAAGCACCTGCCGTTAGCCATGTGAGCTTTAACGTTTCCGCGGGTAGCACCCTCGCCCTGGTGGGTCCCTCGGGCGGCGGTAAGTCAACCTGCGCCAGCCTGATCCCGCGTTTTTGGGATGTTTCTTCGGGTCGAGTGCTCGTAGGCGGTGTGGACGTTCGCGACATGGACCCGCACGAGCTTATGGACCAGGTTGCCTTCGTGTTCCAGACCAACCAGCTGTTCCGGCAAACACTTGCCGATAACGTGCGTGCCTCCAAGCCCACGGCCACTGACGACGAAGTGCGTGCGGCCCTCTCCGCAGCTCAGTGCGACGACATTGTGGCCAAGCTCCCGCAGGGTATTAACACCATGCTCGGTGCTGGAGGGGCATATCTTTCGGGCGGCGAGGTGCAGCGCGTAGCACTCGCCCGCGCGATCCTTAAAGACGCGCCTATCGTGGTGCTCGATGAGGCCACGGCGTTTGCCGACCCCGAGAACGAGGCGCTCATCCAGCGCGCCTTTAGCAAGCTGGCGGCGGGTCGCACGGTCATTATGATTGCGCACCGACTCTCGACTGTAGTGGGGGCCGACAAGATCGTGGTGCTCAATCAAGGTAGCGTGCAGGAGGCCGGCACCCATGCCGAGTTGCTGTCCCAAGAGGGTCTGTATGCCAAGATGTGGGCCGAATACGAACAGGCCGCGAGCTGGAAGATCACTGCCGCCGCAGATGCCGCCGTCACGAAGGGAGGCGAGGCCTAAATGATCGCCTCATTCCAAAAGAAGTATTTCCTATCCGATAAAGGCGTCGCCGGCGTAAAACGCGGCATTTTCTGGACCGCGCTCACCAATCTCATTACCATGGCCGGCATGGGCTTATTGTCCCTGGTCATGGCCGGTTTTGTCGAACATCTCGCCACCGGTGCCGACCTGCCGGATGCCCTGCCGATTGTGGGCGGCCTCCTGGTCTTTTTCGTGTTGCTCTTTGCCTCTAACTGGCAGCAGTATTACTACACCTACTGCATCTTTTACGAGGAGTGCGGCAAGCAGCGTATGGAGATTGCCGAGCGCTTGCGCAAGCTGCCGCTGTCGTTTTTTGGCCGTCGTGATCTGGCCGATTTAACCGAGACCATCATGGGCGACGTCCAGGCCATGGAGCACGCCTACAGCCACGTGCTGGGAGAGCTTTGGGGTGCCATCATCGCAAGCGCCATTGTGTTCGTGGCGTCGCTGTTCTTTTGCTGGCAGCTGGCGATCGCGGCGTTTTGGAGCGTGCCCGTGGCCTTTGCCATGCTGTATCTGACACGCGGCCCCATGACCCCGGTGTTCGACCATGTGCGCGCCGAGAAGGTCAAGGTTACCGAGGCGATCCAGGAGACGCTCGACTGCGTGTGCGAGATCCGCGCCACCAACCAGGAGGCTCATTATCTTGAGGGGCTCAACGCCGTGATCGATGCCGAGGAGCGCGAGACCACCAAAGGCGAGCTCGCCAATGGGCTTTTGGTCAACTCCGCCTTTGCCATCCTGCGCCTGGGGATTGCCACCACGTTGGTCACGGGCGCTGCGATGGTCGCCTCCGGCCAGGTCGACTTTTTGGTGATGTTTGCCTTCCTGCTTATGGTGAGCCGCATCTATGCGCCTTTTGACCAGGCGTTAATGTTAATGTCTGAGCTGTTTGCTGCCGAGTCGTCTGCCAAGCGCATACGTTCCATCATGGAGGAGCCCGTGGCGCGGGGCAGCGAGCAGTTTGAGCCCGTGGGCCATGACGTGGTGTTCGATCACGTGGCATTTGGCTATGGTGCGGGCGAGGACGGCCGCGCCGGCGAGAAAGTTCTTACCGACGTGAGCTTTACCGCCAAGGAAGGCGAGGTCACGGCACTGGTCGGTCCTTCGGGCTCCGGTAAGTCCACGGTGAGCCGCCTGGCCGCGCGCTTTTGGGACGCCACCGAAGGCACGGTCACCGTGGGCGGCGTGGACGTTGCGAGCGTGGACCCCGAGGTGCTGCTGCGCGACTACGCCATTGTGTTCCAAGACGTGCTGCTCTTTGACGACACGGTGATGGGAAACATCCGTCTTGGTCGTCGCGATGCCACCGATGAGGAAGTGCTTGCTGCCGCGCGTGCCGCCAACTGCGACGAGTTTGTAAGCCGCATGCCGCAGGGCTACGACACCATGATCGGCGAGAACGGCTCCAAGCTGTCCGGTGGCGAGCGTCAGCGCATCTCCATCGCCCGCGCGCTGCTCAAAGACGCGCCGATCGTGTTGCTGGATGAGGCGACGGCGAGCTTGGACGTAGAGAACGAGACCGTGGTGCAGCAGGCGCTCTCCCGCCTGCTCGCGGGCAAGACGGTTATCGTGATCGCCCACCGTATGCGTACGGTGGAAAATGCCGACAAAATCGTTGTACTCAAGGATGGTGTGGTTGCCGAGCAGGGCGCTCCGGCGCAACTCAAAGCGGCAGGCGGAGAATTCGCCCGCATGGTTGCGCTGCAAAAGGAAGCAGCTACCTGGCAGTTGTAAGAAGGGACAAAGGGACAGTCCCTTTGTCACATTGACAATCGGTTGCTCCGCATCGTTAATTTTCAAAAGGTTAGCCATGGCTGACCTAGATAGTTAGATAAAATTGAGATATTTCAAAAGTGTGCTCGAGCAAACTTGTTTACTCGGGTGCTGAGGCACCGTGCCGCGTCCGATGCGGCAAAAGGGAGAAGCAACATGAAGAAGTCGACGTTCAATACCCTGCTTGTCGGTGGCGGTTTTCTGCTTGGCACGGCCGGCATCAAGCTGCTTACCAGCGCTCCGGTCAAGAATGCCTGCGTGCAGGGTATTGCGTGCGGTATGCGCATCAAGAACGGCTACCAGGACATGGTCGAGCAGGCCAAGGCTAATGTCGACGACATGGTTGCCGAGGCTGCTTACATCACCCAGAGCGAGGCCGCTGCTGACGAGGCAGCCGAGTAACGCTCCCAGGCACAAACTATGAGATTCTCGATTATTAGCGAGATCCCCGGCAGGACCCGTCTTCAATTGGCGGGTCCTGTGCCAGAGAGCGATCTCGATGCACTTCTTAAGCTCAGCGGCGATATCGACGGCGTGCACAAGGTGCGCGTATATGGCCGTATCGGCCAGATGGCACTCGAATATGACGAGCGGTGTCGTGCGGGCGTGCTCGACGCCTTGGGCGCACTCGATGCCCAGGCCATTTCCGACGCAAAGACGGGTTACGTGATGCAGCTTGAGCCACGCAAGCACAAGCTCGTCATGGATCTTGCCACACTTATCGGCGCCCACTACGCGCGCCGCTGGTTCTTGCCGACGCCTCTGCGTGCGGTGTTTGTCGTGGTCGGTTACATGGCCTTTTTGCGTGCCGCCCTCCACGAGCTCGCGCAGCCGCGCCTGACCGTTCCCGTGCTCGACGCTTCGGCCATCGGCATTTCGTTCGTCAAACGTGATGTCGACACCGCTGGCCAGACGATGTTCCTGCTCAACGTGGGCGAGCTGCTCGAGGACTACACGCGCGCCATGAGCGAAAACGAGCTCATCAACTCGCTGCTCGATGTGCCCGACAAGGCGCAAAAGGTCGTCGGCGACACCGAGGTAAGCGTTGCCGCGACCGAGCTTGAGCCCGGCGATCTGGTCGTCGTGCGCACTGGCATGTCCATTTGCATCGACGGTGTTGTCGAGCAGGGGAGTGCTATGGTCAACCAGGCGACCCTGACCGGCGAGCCGCTGGCCGTCGAGCGCAGCGCAGGGGACGACGTGTTCGCCGGCACCGTCGTGGAAGACGGCAGCATCTTGGTTCGCGTGCGCGCCAACACGGCTCAGACCAAGCTTCGCTCGATCGTCTCGCTCGTGCAGACGGCCGACTCGCTCAAGTCCGAGGGCCAGTCGCACATGGAAGACCTCGCTAACAAGATCGTCCCGTGGAACTTCCTGCTCGCGGGCCTGGTCGCGCTTACCACCCGCAGCCTCATCAAGACCTCAGCGGCGCTGATGGTCGACTACTCGTGCGCACTCAAGCTCACGGGTTCCGTCGCCGTCATGACCGCTATGAGCGATGCTGCCAAGATGGGCGTCATGGTCAAGGGCGCAAAATACTTTGAGTCGTTTGCCAAGGCCGACACCATTGTGTTTGATAAGACTGGCACGCTCACCGAGGCGCAGCCGCGCCTGGCTTGCGTGCTGACGACCGACGGCTGGAGCGAGGACGAGGTCCTGCGCCTTTCTGCCTGCCTGGAGGAGCATTTCCCGCATCCGGTGGCGCGTGCCGTGGTCAACGCCGCCCGCGAGCGCGGGCTCGAGCACCGCGAGCGCCATGCTGCGGTCGAGTACATCGTGGCGCATGGTATTGCTTCGTCCATCGAAGGGCGTCGCGCGATTATCGGCTCGGCACACTTTGTGTTTGAGGACGAGAGCGCGCAGCTCGATTCCGACATTAAGGAGCGCATTGAGTCCCAGATGCAGGGCCTGTCGCCGCTGTATCTGGCGGTCGATGGAAAGGTCGTCGGCGTGCTCGGCATCGAGGATCCGCTCAAGGCCGGGGTCCGTGAGGCCATCGCCGACCTGCACGCGTTGGGCGTTAAGCATGTCGTTATGCTCACGGGCGACTCGGAGCGCACGGCCGAGCGCATTGCTCGCGAGGCGGGGGTCGACGAGTTTAAGGCCGAGCTGCTGCCCGAGGACAAGTACGCGTATGTGGAGCGCATTAAGGGCGAGGGGCGCCACGTTGCCATGGTGGGCGACGGTGTCAACGATTCGCCGGCGCTCGGTTTGGCCGACGTGGGCTTGGCGATGGGTGGCGGAAGCGACATCGCCAAGGAGGTTGCCGACATCATCCTGACCGATACGGATCTTGCCGCGATCGTGCGCCTGCGCCGCATGAGTCAGGGCCTCGTTGATCGTCTGACGAGCTCCTACTCTAAGGTGATGCTCACCAACTCAGCGCTCCTGGCGCTGGGCATTACCGGCGCGATTACCCCGCAAGCGTCGTCGCTGCTGCACAACGGCTCGACGATTGCCTACAGCCTGGGCAACGCAAAGGCGTACCTGCGTTAGCAGACGTGTTCGCCCACGTTATCTGGCCTGCCCAGACGGCATCGGTGTCGTCTGGGCGCAGGCCTTTTGCGTTTGACCATGTGCTAGCTTCTCTATATAGTGTGGCTAGCAGAGCTAGCAATTGAAGGGAGCGGGATCGACGTGGGTGCTGTTAGCGGCATGGCGCAGGTGAATGTTCGCGTAGATCGCCAGGTCAAGAATCGTGCCGAGGAGGTACTGCGGCTTTCGGGCGGGTCACTGCCCGAGCTCATCAAAAAGGTGGTGGCCAAGGTCGCGCAGGGTGGCGGGCAGTGCGAGGAAGTGCTTGCGGCCGTCGACGACCGGCAGCAGACCGTCGCGCACGATACTCCGTTCGCCGCGTCGTGGGCAGCGGCAGACCGGCTTTATGCAGATTTGGGCATCGTTGCGCCGCCCGCATCCGACGATCGCGGTTGGGACGCAATCTATTCCGAAGCCATGGATGAGCATTATCGCCAAAAGGGGATGATCCTGTGAGCGAGGTTCCCCTCAAAATAATGGTGGATGCCAACGTATGGGTTGATTCGTTTTGCGCCGACCATGCCGAGTCGCTTGCCGCACGTGCGTTTATTGGACAGGCGACGGAGACGGGGGCATTGCTGTTCTTTCCGGTGCATATCGCCAAGGACGTGCTGTACGTTGTCCAACACGAGCTGAAGCGTAGCGTTCTTGCCAGCGGGGGAGCGCTCGACGAGGCTTCTGCCCGCGCGATTGGCGATGCGGCGCTGGCGTTTGTTCGGAATATGACCGAAAACGCCACAGCCGTGGGTGCAGATGCGTCGGACCTTTGGCTGGCCGACAAATACTTAGCGCTCCATCGCGATTACGAGGACAACTTGGTACTCGCCGCATGCAAACGCGCGCAGGTCGATTACTTGGTGACCAACGATCGCAAGCTGCTCGAACATGCCGATCTTGCAGCAAAGACCCCGCGCCAAATGATGCCGATTCTTGCTTTGGCCAAACGCGGCAGCGCGGTTATCGGTTGACGCGAACTGTTTGCGGGCCCCTTGGACGACGATGCGCCAAGGGGCCCGCGTCTGCTATTTACAAAAGCTCGGCCTTAATGGCGGGACTTTCTGCGAGCTGCTCGGCTGCCTTTTCGTCGGAATCGTTTAGTGCTGCCAGGCTGCGGTAGACCCACTCGTTGACCTGGGTGTTCTTGACGCCTGCGGTCTGCATCAGGGCGTCTACCTCGCGGATTGCTGCGAGCAGATCGGCTTTGGGACCCGCGAGCTCGACCTCGATGCCGTGGTAGGCGGTCACGCCGCGGTTCTCGCTCACGTGGTCGATAAAGCCCTCGACGGTCTCAAGCTGCTGGGCGAGAGCCGCATCATCGTCAGCGTCCAGCGCGACGAGTGCGTTCGATACCGTGAGGGCGGGATGTCCGCAGGGGACAAAGCCTTCGATGACGTCCATAGCTTCGGTAATGGTCGAGCCCAGGCCTGCGAGGGCATTGACGAGTTGCTGTTTGGTATCCATAACGGTCCTTTCGACGGGTCAATTGTGCTTGGCGAAAATATACGTGACGCGTTCGGTAGCAAAAGTGCGAAGTGCGGCGCACATTGGGGTCTTCACAGCTCGTGCATAGAGCACTTGTCTGCCTTTAGAACGTGGTAAGATAGCTATCCACGAGCGGGGTTCACCTCGCGTGTTCCTTGAAAAGTCGACGGTTATCGGGTGTTTGCAGGCCCGATACCATCCAGACTTTCCCAACATTCGGGGGCGACTGGTTTCGACACGATAGCTCTGAGAGAGGAAGCAAGCCGAGGTCTCCTCGCCTCGTTAAACAGGGGTACCGTCAAATTGAATTGACAACAACTCTTCTTTTGAGCCTATGGCTCTCGCTGCTTAGTTTATAGCGGCGCGTCAACCCGGTGATTTCCCCGACACCGGCGCGACGTCATGTTAGGGGAATGCTCCCGCACACGTAATCGGTATGGCGCGGGCTAAGACCGAACCGGTTGGGATGCCGCGAGCGTGTCGCTGCGCGCAAAGCGTCCGAGACTAAACCAGCGACTGAGCTTGGAGATGCCAATCAGGGGGCTTTCGTGGACCGGAGTTCGATTCTCCGCGCCTCCACCAATAGTTACAAGCAGGTAGAGAAGTGTTTCTACCTGCTTTTTTATTACATATAGATACCGCGGAGGATCGAACTCTGCGCAGGGCGCGAGCGTTAAGCAAACGCGAAGCGTTTGTAGCGAGCGGGCGAGGACGCCGGCAGGCGGCCGAAGCCGGTGCGTATTTGCGAAGCAAATACGCGGATTCTCCGCGCAAAGCCTCAGCCCTATGCAGATGCGATGCCGATCGGACTGCAGCCTGCCATGCCCCGCATCAACGTCGCCCCAGGCGGAAAATCCATCCCAGAATTCCGGTTCAGACTGGGATGCGGTTTCCGGATGACGTTTCAAGCGGAAACTGCATCCCGGAATCGACGCTCGGAATGGGATTCATTTTCCGGAAGACGCCTCAAGCGGAAACTGCATCCCGGAATCCGCGCTCAGAACGGGACGCGCTTTCCCAACGGCGGTCCAAACGGAAAGTTCATCCCGGAATCCCGCCTCAAACTGGGACGCACTTTCCGCTTCACCTGCCGCCTCGAAAAACCTGCGCGCCCTCCATTCCAAAACTGGGTAGAAGAAAGCCAAAACGCAATCGCAGGAGGTCAATATGACTGCAGAAGATAAGGCAAAGAACGCCGGCAAGGTCGCGCTCGTCTTGGAGGGTGGCAGTTTTCGTGGGCAGTTTACCGCCGGCGTGCTCGACGTTCTCATGGAGGCCGGTGTCGAAATTCCGGCGGTATATGGCGTATCGGCCGGTGCGCTCAACGGCGTCAACTACAAGTCACACCAGATCGGTCGCGTCAATCGCATCAACCTGACCTTCTGCAATGACAACCGCTACATGGGTGCCGCATCCTTCGCATCCACGGGCTCCATCGTGGGTTACGACTTTATCTTCAACGATATCCAGGACCGCCTGGATCCCTTTGACAACGAGGCGTTCGACGCGAGCCCCATCGAGATGTACGCCGTCGCGACGGACATGCTGTTTGGAACCGCTGCCTACCTGCCGGTCAAAAGCGCCGTGCTCGACCTCGATGCTGTGCGCGCCTCCACCTCGCTGCCGCTGGTGACGCCGCCGGTCGAGATCGACGGGCACAAATACGTCGACGGCGGCGTGGCCGATTCGGTTCCTATCGAGCATGTGCTCGAGGAGGCGGGCTTCGACCGTGCGGTCGTCATCGTCACCCAGGACCGCTCGTACGAGAAAAAGCCCTACGAGTTTATGCCTGCCGCGCGCGCCCGCTATGCCGACTACCCCTACCTGCTCGAGGCTATCGAGACGCGCCACGACCGCTATAACCTCCAGCGCATGCACCTGTGGAAGTATGAGCGCGAGGGCCGCGCGCTGGTCATCGCTCCGCAAAAGCCGGTCGAGGTCGGCCATGTCGAGCACGATCCGGCAAAGCTTTTGGACCTGTATATCCAGGGCCGTCAGGAGGCAAAGCGCCTGCTCGCGGAAATCCAAGAGTTCGTTGAGCGCTAGCGACGGCGAACCCTCAAAAAATGACAACAGCTAAAGAGTTGGAAAAATCACGGCTCGTGGATGACATATGCAGAAACTCTGGTCGGAGCCAAAATACCTGTTGACTCGTACGGCGAGCGGGGTAATATGGACGGGTTACTTGCAGAGCCCCGTGAATCTCTGTAACAACACGTACTGTACATGGAGGAGTCTAAGTGATTTCGAAATCGACTCACTACGCCAAGCAGGGCGAGGTCCAGCGCAACTGGGTTCTCGTCGACGCCGATGGTGCTGTCCTGGGCCGTCTTGCCACCCAGATCGCAATGATCCTGCGCGGTAAGAACAAGCCCCAGTTCACGCCCAACAGCGACTGCGGCGACTTCGTTGTCGTCATCAACGCCGATAAGGTCCAGCTTACCGGTAACAAGGCCGACACGAAGACCTATTATCGCCACAGCGGCTACAACGGCGGCCTCAAGGCTGAGAGCTTCCGCCAGGCTATGGAGAAGCACCCGGAGAAGGTCATCGAGCGCGCCGTTCGCGGTATGCTGCCCAAGACCACCCTCGGCCGTGCCCAGATGACCAAGCTTAAGGTCTACGCTGGTGCCGAGCATCCGCATGTTGCCCAGAACCCCACGAAGATTGAGCTGGAGGCTTAAAGATGGCTGAGAACACCGTTGTCTACCAGGGTACCGGCCGTCGTAAGAACGCCGTCGCCCGCGTCCGTCTCGTCCCCGGCACCGGCAAGGTGACCATCAACAAGCGTGACGCCGAGCAGTATTTCGGCCGTCATCAGCTCGTTGAGAACGCCCTTGCTCCCTTCAAGGTGACCGACACCGCCGGTCAGTTCGACGTTATCGCTCTGTGCGATGGCGGCGGCATCTCCGGTCAGTCCGGCGCTCTGCGCCTGGGCATCGCTCGCGCTCTTCTGAACGCTGGCGACTACCGTGCTGACCTCAAGAAGGCCGGTTTCCTTACGCGCGATGCTCGCGTGGTTGAGCGCAAGAAGTACGGCCTCAAGAAGGCCCGCCGCGCTCCCCAGTTCTCCAAGCGCTAAGGTTTTATCTCCTTACGAGATACAATGTACAAGCGGGGCCTGCCGATTCCTCGGCGGGTCCCGCTTTTCTTTTTCGACTAGGGTGGGCGGTTGCATATCGCCTGCTAGGGAAGGAGCGATCCTATGCCCCAGAACATCTTCGGTACCGACGGCGTCCGTGGCGTCGCCAATGCCGACCTCTCGTGCGACCTCGCGTTTCGCCTGGGCCGCGCGGCGACCAAGTTCCTTGGTCCGGATATCTGCGTCGGCCGCGACACGCGTCTTTCGGGCACCATGCTCGAGAGCGCTCTGACCGCCGGCATTATGGCCGAGGGCGGCCGTCCGCACTGCTGCGGCGTTATCCCTACGCCGGCCGTGGCGCTGCTCACCGTCCAAAATGAGCTCGACGGTGGCATCGTCATCTCCGCTTCGCACAATCCGCCGGAGTTCAACGGCATCAAGTTCTTTAGCCGCAAGGGCATGAAGCTTCCCGATGCTGTCGAGGAAGAGATCAGCGCCTGGGTCATGTCCGAGGAGGCCATGGCTGCCGACACGCTGCCGACCGGCGCCGGTGTGGGTCACATCATCAAGATGAAAGACGCCCGCAAGGCCTATGTCGATCATGCCATCAGCACGCTCGACGGCCTTAAGCTCGATGGCCTGGTTGTTGCCGTCGACTGCGGCCACGGTGCTTCCTGCCAGACCACGCCCGCTGCGCTGCAGCGCCTGGGCGCCACGGTCCATGCCATCAACACCGATTACTGCGGCACCGACATTAACGTTGAGTGCGGCTCCACTCACCTTGAGCCCCTGCGCGAGCTCGTGCTGCGCACCCACGCCGATATCGGCTTGGCCCACGACGGCGACGCCGATCGCGTGCTGTTCGTGGACAGCGAGGGCAATGAGATCGACGGTGACTACATCCTGGCTATCTGCGGTTCCGACCTGGCCGCTCGCGGCAAGCTCGCCAACTCCGAGATCGTCTCGACCGTCATGTGCAACCTGGGCTTCTCCATCGCTATGAAGGAGCAGGGCTTCGAAATGGTTCAGACCGCCGTGGGCGATCGCTACGTTCTGGAGCGTATGCTCGCGGATGGCGCCGTCATCGGCGGCGAACAGTCCGGCCACATCATCTTCCTGGAGCACAACACCACCGGTGACGGCCTGGTGACGGCTCTTCAGCTGCTGGCCGTGCTCAAGCGCACCGGTCGTACCCTCACCGATCTTGCCGGCATCATGAAGAAGTACCCGCAGGTACTCGTCAACGTGCATTCCGACAACAAGGCTGGTCTGGACGATTGCCAGCCCATCTGGGATGCTGTCGCTGCTGCCGAGAAGGAACTTGACGGCCGCGGTCGCATTCTGGTGCGTCCGAGCGGTACCGAGCCGCTGGTCCGCGTTATGGCCGAGGCCGAGACGCACGAGCTGACCCAGCGCGTTGTTGACGACATCGTCGAGGTTGTCAAGCGCGAACTTCCCTAATGGTCAAAAACGAGTGCCAAGTGGTAAACTGTTAAGGCTATTTTGGTCGATTGGTATGTCCGAGGGGGAGCATGTTCACTAAAGTCCTAAGGTCTTTTGGTATGCGTGGTCGAGTCCTTACGCTGGATGCTCCCATCTCGGGCGACGTCATTCCGCTTTCCGAGGTAAACGACCAGACATTTACCACCGGCCTTTTGGGCCAGGGCGTGGCGATTCAGCCTACCGGCACGCGTGTGATTGCACCGGCTGATGCCAAGGTCGAGGCCATTTTTCCCACGGGACACGCTGTTGCGCTTAACACGGTCGATGGCTTGGACGTGCTCATCCACGTTGGTTTGGACACTGTTCAGCTTGAGGGCAAGCACTTTACCGTACATGCGCAAGTGGGCGACATCGTCCATAAGGGCGATGTGCTCATTGAGTTCGATCGCGAGGCAATTGCTGCCGAGGGCTACGATGTGACGGTTCCCATCTTGGTGTGCAACTCTGTTGAGTTCTCGAGCATCAAGGGCTCCGTTGGCGTGCATGTCGAAGAGATGGACCAGCTCATCGTTGCTCGCGAGCGCTAGCAAGTGCACGTGGCCATTAGCCTACAATTCAAACACGTTTACGGAGGGCGCCCTTGAAAGAGGACGCCTTCCGTGGCAAGATGGGATTTGTCCGAAGCTAAAAGGCTTCGGGTCACCGTGGACGGGCAGGGGCCTCGACGCGGCTAGACACGAGACACATACATTACGCGACCTCGCCCTGGTGGCCGCACACGTTGGTTGCGGCCGACGCGGGCCGCGGGCAAGTGCTTGTAAGGGGAGCCTTGCCTCTCTTGTACGAGAAAGGACGCGTAATGAAGATCATTAAAGCTAAAGACTACGAGGATATGAGCCGCAAGGCCGCCAATATCATCTCGGCGCAGGTTATCCTCAAGCCCGACTGTGTGCTGGGCCTTGCCACCGGCTCCACCCCGATCGGTGCCTACAAGCAGCTCGCTGCTTGGTACGAGAAGGGCGACGTCGACTTTGCCGAGGTCAGCACATACAACCTGGACGAGTATCGCGGCCTTTCGCACGACGATCCCCAGAGCTATCACTACTTTATGCGTGAGAACTTCTTCGATCACATCAACATCGACCTGAACAACACGCATGTGCCCGACGGTTCCAACCCCGACGCCGCCGCTGCCTGCTCTGAGTACGACAAGATCGTCGCCGCCGCCGGTTACCCGGATCTGCAGCTGCTCGGCATTGGCAACAACGGCCACATCGGCTTCAACGAGCCCGATGACCACTTCTCCAAGGGTACGCACTGCGTCGACCTCACCGAGAGCACCATTCAGGCCAACAGCCGCCTGTTCGACAGCATCGACGACGTTCCCCGTCAGGCCTACACCATGGGCACCCAGACCATCATGTATGCCCGCATGATCCTGGTCGTCGCCAACGGCGAGGCCAAGGCTCAGGCCGTGCATGACATGTGCTACGGTCCGGTTACGCCTGCGTGCCCGGCTTCGATCCTGCAGCTGCACACCAACTGCGTTGTCGTTGCCGACGAGGCCGCCCTTTCGCTCTGCGAGTAGCGCGAATCCTGCACCTCGACATAGCCTTGCCTAAGGCCTCCGCTTTGCGGGGGCCTTTTTGCTATCCCTTTCCGCCCGCTTGACCAAAATCTTGCCGCAAGCTTGACGAATGCCGGATGTCAAACAGCTTGATTCATTCCATACCAGATTCTATGCAAAAATGCCACTAAAAGGTCGTAGACGGTAGCGGGTGCTAGGCGAGTTGAATGACATGGCTGAACCTTGTTCATTTGCGTTACACTGCCGCTTGGATGGGACAAGCTGACAAGCTCATTTACCTGCTTAAAGACCGATTAGTCGGGGGATTAATAACAATCGGCCCTCGCTGTACAAAAACTTGCCGCTTGCGTACCAAAAGACAACCTCAAACACAAGGTCGCTCTATTCATAGCGCGGCTTGTATGGTCTTGCGGTTACAGTGTCCATACGGTCGAGTTGAGGAGCGGGCATGGTAAACGATTTGAGCAGTATAGACGACCTCGAGCTGATGCCGCTGGGCGGAGGCTATATGGTGCGACGCGAACGCTTGATGAATGAGCTTCTCGCCAAGGGCCGAAAGGCCGGCATCGTGGTTCTCTATGCGCCCGACGGGTTTGGGAAGACCTCGGTGCTGCTGCAGTACACCCATGAGGTTAAATGCGACCCGACGCGAGGCCCTGTGCGGATTATCGAGGCCGATCGCGCCACTGGGCGCGAGGTGTTTATGCAGCTCGAGGTGGTTACCGAAGAACTCAAAGACAAACCGCACTCCCTTATCGCGATTGATAATGTGCCAAACCTCGATCAGCACGATACCGAAGACCTCATCGACAGGATTCGCGGCCTGCGCGCTATGGGGGTAGGGGTCTTTATCTCCTGCCGTCCTTCAAATCGTCAACTGATTCATGGGCTGGGCGATTCGGTTAAGATCAATGCGCAGATGCTCAAGGTGCATGCCTATGAGTATTCGGCGTGGGCATCGGCGTTTTCGATCAGCACATCGCTCGACTTTTATCAGCTCACGCAGGGCGTGCCCGAGCTCGTTTCGGCATTGCAGACGGGTCTGTATAGCCAAGGCGACGTAGCCGGTCTGCTCGAAAACGAGATTGTCAACGTATATGGCGCGGCACTTGTCGATCTGGCTTCGCTCGACAATAATGCGCTGTTTTGCGTGGCATGTCTCATGATTTTGATGGGCGAGGGCAATATCGCAGAACTCGAGGCTTGCGGGGTGAGGCTGTCGATGGTCGACCAGTCCTACTTTGTACGCGACTACCCGATCTTTGGCTTGGACCCCGCCGAGCGGAGTTTTACGTGTCTGGGCACGGAGGATAACGGACGCTTGCGCTTGCGTAAGTTGGTGGCCGAGGTTCGCCCCGAACTTGTTCCGAGGGCGGCCCGGATTTTGCTTAAGGCGGGTAGATGCGATGCGGCGATGGGCCTGGCGGACGCCTTTTTGGACCGTGATGCGGTCCTTGAACTTGCTGGGCAGTATGGGGTCGATCTGGCTCTGACGGGGCACGGGGCCGATATCTGCCGAGCAGCGCTGGGCACGATCGATGCCGAGGATCCGGCTCCAGAGCCAACGCCTGCCGAGGCGCTTGGCGTATATCTGGCAGCGGTCAGCGTGTCCAATACAAAGCTCGCTCGCTATATGGCATCGGTCATCGAGCGCGGGGGCGAACGGGCGGCCTGCGAAATAGACCCTGTTTCATGGAGGGTGGCCCAGACACTGACGGCTGTTTGCTATGGGGACAACGGGCTTGGGCTTCCTACGAACCTGGCCGTGCCAGAAATCGAGACATCCCATACCGCACTCGATATGTTGTCCGCACATATCGAGGTCAAGCGCTGCCTGACCGAGCGGGGAGATGACGGCGGCGTTCTACAGCAGCTCAAAACGAGCAAGGCCTACGACTGTGAGCTCGACATCGCGGGGATTGTTATACGGGCCGATAGCATGCTGGTGGAGCTTTTTGACGGGTCGTTTGCGGGAACCGACGAGCGCGACGACGAGATGACGGTGGTGCGGGAGGCGCTCGACGTACGTGGGCTTAAGGCGATGGCTATCTGGGTGCGCATGGTGTTGGCGGCACGGCGGCTCCTTTCCGGCCTGCCGGTAACCGACGACGCGGCATTCAACGAGCTCGATCGTTTTGCCGTGCGCATGCGCGACAACCAGATTCAGCTGTTTGGCCTGTTGCTAGAAGGCTGGCAGTCGCTGGCAGAGGGACGGCCGGTTAATGCAAAGTTTCGTGCGGTCCAAGTGCTCAAACTTGCCGAGGAGTCGATTGCGTACATGCGCGATAACGCATTGCTGCTGGAGCGCGCGGCGTATCTGCGTAACACCTCGATGGTTTCGGTGCGCGAGGAAGCGGAGTTGCTCGATATAAGCCAGACGCAGGTTGGTGGAGCGGAGGCCTGGATGGTGGCGCTGCATTTGGCCTGTGCGGGCCGAGACAGCGATCTTGCGGCCTGGATGTCCATGAATCGTGCGGGGATTCTGGAGCCATCGTATCGGCTCTTTGCGCGCCTTGCCATGCATTGTCTGGGCGAGCCGGCGACCAGGATTCGCAAGAAGCTTCCCGTGCGCGAGTTATCGCGGTATTCGCTGCGCGACGATCTGGAAGGGGAGGGCGAGCGCCTGTTCCAGGCCGGCGAGGTTGAAGCCGTTGATACCATCGACCATATCGAGATTCGCATGTTTGGTGCGTTTCGCGCCGAGCGCGATGGGTTTCCCATCACGGACAAAATGTGGCGGCGCAAGAAGGCGGCGACACTTGCCGAGCGGCTTGCGCTGGGCATGGATGCGCTCGTCGATCGTGAGACGCTGGCCATGGAGCTGTGGCCCCATGCCGAGTTCAATAGCGCCCGCAACAACCTGTACTCGACTATATCGCGCTTGCGGTCGGCTTTGGGACCGACGCCGGATGGCAAGTCGTGTGTGCTCATCCAAAATGAATGCATCGGACTCAACGGCGACTACGTCAAGACCGATGTACGGCTGTTTGACCAGATAAGCCGCGAGGTTTTGGGAAATCGCACGGGTGCGCGCGGGCCCCATTTAGTTGAACTGTGCCTTAAGATTGAGCAGCTTTATGCCGGACCGCTGTATGTTCCCAATGGCTGTAACCCCACCTACTTTTTGCGTATGCGACGCATTATGCAGTCAAAGTACATCGATTGCATGATTAAGGGAGCAAATGCCGCTCTAGAAGAAAACGATCTGCAGTCGGCGATTTGGCTGGCGGAGTCGGGGCTTCGGCAGGAAACAGCGCGTGAGGATATGGTGCGCTGCGCCATGCGCGTCTACAGTGCGGCGGGGCGGCGGCGCGATATCGTCGAGCTGTACAGCGGGCATATGCACCATCTAAGGGAGCAGGTCAATGGCGTGCCCGAGCCCGAGACGCGGCGTCTGTACGAGCGCTTGGTAGAGGGCAGGCTTAACCGCGTGCTCGTCGAGCGATAAAAAATGAGCGCCCGAATTGCTCGGACGCTCGCAAGCTTGATGTATGTTGGCTCGCCGGATCGTCGGCTCTTAGACGAGCTTAATCTTCTCGATGTCCTTGCGCGAGGACTCGCGATACAGCGAGAACTTGCGGCCGATGACCTGGACGACCTCGGCGTGGCAGCGATCGGCGAGATCTTCGGCGGCCTCGCGGGCAGAAAGGCTGGAACCATCGAGTACGGAGCACTTAACGAGCTCGTGCTTCTCCAGGTAGGCGACCGTCTGCTCGACGGTGCCCTCGTTGATGTCGGACTTGCCGATGATGATGGCGGGGTTGAGGTGATGGGCCATGCTGCGAAGCTGCTTGACCTGGGCTCCTGTCAGTGCCATGGGTTCTCGCTTTCTATGTTATGGGGCGCCCCGCGATGGGGCCTTAATCTACGTGAGCTGTCCCACGATAGCGCAGGAACGGCGCGGTGTGGGGCGTGTTTGCCCAGTTCAAAAAGAATGCGGATGCCGAGCGGGAGAACGGCGCGGGTTACAGGCGGACGTGTACGACGGCCGAAAGCGGTCTATGGACGGCTCGAAGAGACCGGCTCCCATGCAATAAACGCCCAACGGACCTTGCGGATATGGTCGAGCATATAGCGTCCCTGCGGCACTCCTTTGGACCCCGGCTCGCCAGCACGGGGATTCTCAATCATATGCTGAGCGACGTAGTCGCGCAGACGGTCGATCTTATCCTCGTTACCGTGCTCGAGCATGCGGGAGAAGTCCGCCACGCCCGCCTCAAGGCTATCGAAAGTATCGCGACGGGGCGATTCGAAGTATGTAACCTGCGGCAGCGCCCCCATCTGAATGAGGATATTAAAGGCATACACAAAGCCATTACTGCAGGTAACCGAGGCACCGATGGCGTTCATCAGGTGCAGGTCATAGCGCGGGCTGGAGTTGGCGACCATCGTGACAGCACAACGCCGACGAGCCGTTCGATCAAGCTTGGCAAGCGCGCCTTTTAGGTTGGTCGTGGTGACAGAACGACTGGCAAAGGCAACATCTACCGCTTTCGCGACCGGTCCAACCAAATCCCAGTCATCATCCCAAGCAAGTTCAAGCGGTGTAATGCGATCCTCGAGTCCATAGTACTCAATGCCAGCATCAAGCGTGCCCAACATAGCAGGGGAAAAGTCAGCAGCAATCACAGGATGCCCAGCCTGAGCAAGCGGAATGGCAATCGACCCAGCCCCACACCCCATATCAAGCACCGACTCGCCAGGCTTTAACGCCAACAGCTTTATAAAATCCCAGGCATACGGAGCAGTCTCAAGCGGCCGAAAATGCCGAGCCCGCTTATCCCACTCAAAAGAATCATCAGCCCGCCGCCGACCAGCCTGCAGGCGCATCCATTCGCCATTCCAATCAGCAGAAAGAAGCTCAGAGCGAATCAAATCATCAGCCACGGGCCATCCCCCTCACAACAAAAAAGCGACTCCTCCCAAAAGAAGAGCCGCAACCAGCATATATCAGAAAGAACCGATCCAACGCCAAACCGCCGTATCAACCATGTGGTGCAGGAGCGAAGCAACTGCAACATGGGACAGAACTCAGCCAAGGTTGAGATGTGCGGGAACCCCGGGAAGGGCAAATATATAAGGTCGATCGCGAGTTCCGCACGAGCCGGAGAGCACTTAATGTGCTCTCCGTGCGAGTCAGGACTGTCCGAGCAGGCGACCTTATATATTTGCCCTTCCCGGGGTTCCTCGCCTCGTATCCCTGGGCTAGTTCTTGAGCGAGTTCAGCGGTGCCGGGAAGCGTCCACCACGGTGGGCAAGCACGGTGCCGGCGTTGGGGTTCACCGGCATGATGGGCGCACGGCCGAACAGGCCGCCGTACTCGACGCAGTCGCCCACGCCCTTGCCGATGGCGGGAATCACGCGGACGGCCGTGGTCTTGTTGTTGATGACGCCGATAGCCATCTCGTCGGCGATGATGCCGGCGATGGTCTCGACCGGGGTGTCGCCGGGGATGGCGATCATGTCCAGGCCAACGGAGCACACGCAGGTCATGGCCTCGAGCTTCTCGAGCGAAAGTGCACCGGCCTCGACGGCGGCGATCATGCCGGCGTCCTCGGATACGGGGATAAAGGCGCCGGAGAGACCGCCCACGCTGGAGCTGGCCATGACGCCGCCCTTCTTGACGGCATCGTTGAGCATGGCGAGCGCGCAGGTCGTGCCCGGGCCACCACAGGTGCCCACGCCGATGATCTCGAGGATGCGTGCGACGGAGTCGCCGATGGCAGGCGTGGGAGCCAGCGACAGGTCGACAATGCCCTTCTCGACACCCAGGCGATGGGCGGCCTCGCGGCTCATGAGCTCACCGGCACGGGTGATCTTAAAGGCGGTCTGCTTAATCTTCTCGGCGACTTCCATCATCGATGCGGAATCGGGCAGCGTCTCCAGGGCTGCGGCCATAACGCCGGGGCCCGAGACGCCTACGTTGATGACGGCGTCGGCCTCGCCACCGCCGTGGACGGCGCCCGCCATAAACGGGGAGTCCTCGACCATGTTGGCAAAGCAGACAAACTTGGAAGCGCCGACGGAATCCTGGTCGGCCGTGAGTTTAGCGGCATCGATGATGGTCTGGGCGGCCATAAGCACGGCGTCCATGTTGATGCCGGCGCGCAGGCTAGCGACGTTGACACTGGAGCAGACTCGGCTCGTGGTAGCGAGCGCCTGGGGGATGGACTGGATGACGCGGCGATCGGCGTCGCCGATGCCCTTCTGGACGAGTGCGGAGAAGCCACCCAGGTAATCGATGCCGAGCGTCTCTGCCGCGCGGTCGAGGGCATGCGCGATGGGGGTGAGGTCCTCATCCTTGCAGCACGCGGCGATCTGCGCCACCGGGGTGACGGAGACGCGCTTGTTGACGATGGGGATACCGTACTCGCGCTCGAGGTTCTCGGCGGTCTCGACCAGATGCTCAGCCGTGTGCGTCACGTGGTCGTAGATCTTCGTGCACATGCGGTCGAGGTTCTCGTCACCGCAACCCATGAGCGAAACACCCATGGTGATGGTCCTGATGTCGAGGTTCTGCTCCTCAACCATGCCGCGGGTTTCCGCGATTTCTGCGGGCGTGATCGCCATCCTTGCGCTCCTATCTGCCAAAACGAGCATAGTCTTTTCTATTCTAACGTGCCGCACGTGCCAAGTGGCGAGTGCGGCACGTTTTGGTGCTTGGTTGTTTCCGTTGTGTTACTGCCCAAAGACCTCTTCGGCGATACGAGCGCTCTCGGCGGCGTCCTTGGCGTAGTAGTCCGCGCCGATCTGCTTGGCGTATTCGGGGGTGAGTACGGCGCCGCCTACGATGATCTTGACGCCCGGCACCTCGGCATGAAGCAGCTTGATGGTCTCTTCCATGGCCACGACGGTGGTAGTCATAAGCGCCGAGAGGCCGACGAGCTTGATGTCACGCTCCCGTACGGTCTTGAGCACCTCTTGCGGATCGACGTCGCGGCCAAGGTCAAAGACGGTGTAGCCGTAGTTATCGAGCAGCATCTTGACGATGTTCTTACCGATGTCGTGGATATCGCCCTTGACGGTGGCCACGCAGATCTTGCCCTTGTCGGCAATCTCGTCGGCGGGCATCAGGCGCTTGATGGTGTCAAAACCCATGCGTGCCGCCTCTGCCGATGCCATAAGCTGCGGCAAGAAGAACTTTCCCTGGTCAAAGAGGACGCCGACCTCGTCGAGGGCGGGGATAAAGTGGTTATTGATGAGGTCCATGGCGTCGTGGTCGGCCAGCAGGCGCTCGGTCTCGGCCGCGATCTCGCCCTTGCG
Source organism: Collinsella sp. AM23-17 (assembly GCF_003470945.1). NCBI lineage: Bacteria > Bacillati > Actinomycetota > Coriobacteriia > Coriobacteriales > Coriobacteriaceae > Collinsella > Collinsella sp. AM23-17. Next base: position 92,300 of record NZ_QRHU01000005.1, read on the forward strand.
GCCCGAGACGACCATGCGACGGATGGGGTCGTCGTTGCCGTCGGTGCCGGAGGCGCCGGCAGCGGGCGCGGCGTCGCTCGAGGCGGCCTGGGCGGCTGCCGGGTTTGCGGCGATCTTATAGGGATCGGTCCAGCCGGCGTAGCGCTCGATGTATCCGGTCGAGCCCTCGTCCTCAACGCTCAGCACGCGATAGCTGTAGACGGTGTCCATAAAGCGCTTGGAACCCGGGTTCATGATGGGGGCGTCCAGGCCCGCGCCGAAGGCGGCGGCCAAAAAGACCGAGCCCAGCAGCGGGCGGGCGGGCAAGCCAAAGCTGATATTCGACACGCCAAGCGCGCATTTGACGCCCAGATGCTCCTTGCACAGGGACATGGCGCGCAGGATCTGTTCGGCTTGGCGTTGATTGGTCGAGGCGGTCATGACCAGGCAGTCGATGAGGATGCGGTCCGGGCCGATGCCGTAGCGGGCGGCCTCGGCCACGATGCGCTCGGCGATGGCGAAGCGAGCCTCGGCGGTATCGGGGATGCCGCCTTCGTCGAGCGTGAGGCCGACGACGTTGGTTCCATAGTGGGCGACCAGCGGAAAGATCTCATCCATGATCTGCTGCTTGCCGTTGACCGAGTTGATGATGGGCTTGCCGGCGTAGCGGCGTACGGCGGCCTCGACAGCGGCGGGATCGGTGGAGTCGATCTGCAGCGGCAGGAGCGTGGAGCCCTGGAGCTGCTCGGTGGCCTGCTGGATAATCTTGACCTCGTCGATCTCGGGCAGGCCCACGTTAACGTCCAGGATATCGGCGCCCTGTTCTTGCTGGCTGATGCCCTGACTTACGACGTAGTCCAGATCGCCGTCGCGCAGGGCCTGCTGCAGGCGCTTTTTGCCGGTGGGATTGATGCGCTCGCCGATGACGGCGATCTTGTGGCCGTCGCAGGGAAGGTCCACGACCGTCTGGGCGCTTGTGACCGACATGCTGGGCTTGCGGTGGCGCGGGCTGGGCGTGTGGTTGACGATGAGGGTGCGAAGTGCCGCCATGTGCGTCGGCGTGGTGCCGCAGCAGCCGCCCACGACGCTCACGCCGTCCTCAATCATGCCGGCGACGGCCTCGGCGTATTCGGGTGCCTGGATATCAAAGACGGTATTGCCGTCATCGTCCACGCGGGGCAGTCCCGCATTGGCCTGCACCATAACGGGCTTGTCCGTAACGGTGAGCATACGCGCGGCGAGTTCTCGGAGCTCGGCCGGGCCCTGGCTGCAGTTGATGCCCAGGACATCGGCGCCGATGGCATCGAGCGTGATGGCGGCAACCTCGGGACTCGTGCCCAGGAAGGTGCGACCGTCTTCCTCAAAGGTCATGGTGGCAAAGACGGGCAGGTCGGAGTTCTCGCGGCAGGCGAGGACGGCCGCCTTGATCTCGGCAAGGTCGGTCATGGTCTCTATAATAAAGAGGTCCACACCCGCGGCGACGCCGGCGCGCACTTCCTCGGCAAAGAGGTCATAGGCCTCGTCGAAGCTGAGGGTACCCAAGGGGCGAAGCAGCGCGCCGATGGGGCCGATATCGCCGGCGACGTAGTGGGCGCCGGCCGCGCGGGCGCAGGTGACTGCCGCGGCAAAGACGTCTGCCACGGTGGCGGCGCCGTCGAGCTTGTGGGCGTTGGCGCCAAAGGTGTTGGCGGTGATCACGTCACAGCCAGCCTCGACGTACTGACGCTGAATATCGGTGATGACCTGGGGCTCCTCAAAGTTGAGCAGTTCGGGCAGGGCGCCGGCCTTCATGCCGGCCGCCTGCAGCATGGTGCCCATGCCGCCGTCGAACAGCAGGTGTCCCGTGCCCTCGATGGCGGCGCGCAGGCGGTCATCCTTAATGCGAAGGTCGTCGATCGTGCGCGTCTTGTATGCATCGCCGCTGCGGCGGGCAGCATCAACGGGTGCCGCCAGCGCGGCACCGTCCAGATCATGAGTGATAAGCGGAGTAAACATCGGGGGCTCCTAATGGCTGGAATAGCAGGTGGTGTGGGCGGCGCGGAAGCGGCAGTGCTCGCGCATGCGGCAGATATTGCAGGTGGGGCGGCTCTGGGCGTCGTGGACTTCGCCGTCAAACAGGCCGATCACCGCGGTCACGCTCTTGGTGGGCATGAGCAGGCTGGTGGGGGTGACGGTAAGTCCAATGAGGCGCGTGGCGTTGAGTGCAGCCACGATCGAGCGCTGGGCCGAGAGCGGACAGTCGCCATAGCCGGGACTGAAGCGCCAGTTACCGGCGAGTCCGTGTGCAGCGGCCGCAGCCTTGACTTGCTGGTCCATCTGCTCGACGGCGGCCTCCACGTAGGCGGAGCATGCGGCGTCGAGCACGGCTCCCTCTAGGGGCTGCTGAGCTCCCGTGGTGCGCAGACGGCGTTCGGCGTCCATGCCGAGGGTGCATGCCATGAGTGCGGCAAAGCGGGCGTCTTTGAGGTGGCGATAGATATCGCGACCGCGCAGTTCAACGTTGGTGCCGACTAAGCGAATGCAGGGCTCGCCCTGTTCATCGACGCCCGTGGCATCGATGGCAAATATGCGGCGCACGCCACGGGGCTCAATGTCCAGCTCCAGACGCTCAACGACAAGCTCAATACGCTGCGCTAGCTCGGGCTCAATCTGCTGGCCGCCGTAGCCCAGATACCGCAGCATCTCGGCACGGTCGACACGAGGATGGTGGGCAGCGTCGATACGGTAAAGCGCCGGCGACGCAAGGTCGGCCGGCACTTTAACAACGGTTGTATCGATGTGCGGTTTTTCCATTACCCCAGACGCTCCATAATGGTCGCGGCGATTGCAGGACGGTTCATAGTGTACAGGTGCAGACCGTCGGCGCCGTGCTCCTTGAGGTCGCAAAGCTGGCGGGCGGCATAATCTACACCGGCTGCCTGCAGGCTCTCGGGGTCGTTCTCGTATTTGGCGAGGATCTTGATGACGGGGGAGGGCAGCGACGCGCCGCACATAAAGACCATGCGGCTGATCTGCGACTTGCCCATAAACGGCATGATGCCCGCGGTAATAGGCACGGTGATGCCGGCCTTGTCGGCAAGCTCGCGGAAGCGATAGAAGCACTCGTTATCAAAGAAGAGCTGCGTCACAAAGAAGCTCGCGCCGGCGTCTTGCTTTTGCTTGAGGTGCTCGACCGAGAGGTTGAGATCCTCGCAGGCAATGTGGCCCTCGGGGTAGGCTGCGGCGCCCACGCAAAAGCCGGCGTCGACGAGCTCGGGGATGAGGTCACGGGCGTAGGCGTAGTCGGAGGCGGGCTTGTCGTCCTCGGTCGCGCCAGCGGGCAGGTCGCCGCGCAGGGCCAGGATGTTTTCAACGCCGGCCGAGCGATACTCGTCAATCTTGGCGGCGATATCGGCATGTGTGCGGCCAACGCAGGTGAGGTGCGCTACCGAGGGCGTATCGAATTCGCTCGTAATCATATGTGCGATGGGGGCGGTGGTGGCACCGTTACCCGAGCCGCCAGCGGAACAAGTGACCGAGACAAAGCTCGGTGAAAGCTTGCACAGGTTGCCTGCCACCTCGCGAGCCGTATCGAGGGTAAGCTCACCCTTGGGCGGGAACATCTCAAACGAAACGGACGTGGTGCCCTGGGATGCTGCCTGCTTAAAAACCTCGTCGACGCGCATATCGTGCTCCTTTAGATGCCTGGGTGCGATGTGTTGTAAGGATTCTACAGCACCGCTGTGCCACGGTGGAGTTTTACTCGCGATTTAGGGATACCAATCAAAGATGCCTTGCTATCGGCATTGCCTATAGCAGAGCGGTCAATGTAGGAAAGGGCTATATTGAATGGTATCTGATGCGAAATACCAGTTAAGAAAGCCCTGTCCCAAATTGACTGCCCTTAAATCATGGGGAGAGGTCTGCAATTTATACAGTTGATTGGCCATTAAGGGCGGCAGTGCCGCTGTGATGCGGTAACCTCATTGATTGGTTTCGCGACAGCAACATAACGGTAATGTCGCGGAAACACGGCGAGTCTAAGCTATGACTCGTTCGTTAGTAATCAACACCGCATCTCACGCGGTGCCGATACGAAGGGAGTTCCGTATGGCCGATCTTACTGACCGCTTCGGGACCATGGTGTTCTCTGAGGAAGTCATGAAGGACTACCTCCCCAAGGACATTTGGAAGCGCCTTGCTGCAACCCTCGAGGACGGTGAGCCGCTCGACCTGGATGTGGCCAACGCCGTTGCCCACGCCATGAAGGTCTGGGCCATCTCCAAGGGCGCCACGCACTACGCGCACTGGTTCCAGCCGCTTTCGGGCATTACTTCCGAGAAGCACGACAGCTTCCTCGAGCCCAACCACGACGGCACCGCCATTACCAAGTTTACGGGCAAGAACCTCATCCAGGGCGAGCCCGATGCCTCCAGCTTCCCCAACGGCGGTCTGCGTGCCACCTTCGAGGCCCGTGGCTACACCGCCTGGGATCCCACCAGCCCTGCTTTTATCAAGGACGACGTCCTGTGCATCCCCACGGCTTTCTGCTCCTACACGGGCGAGGCCCTGGACAAGAAGACCCCGCTGCTGCGCTCCATGACCGCGCTCTCGCGTGAGTCCAAGCGTGTACTGGCACTCTTTGGCAAGACCCCCAAGAAGGTCGTTCCTTCCGTGGGTGACGAGCAGGAGTACTTCCTGATCAAGAAGGATGCCTACCGCAAGCGCAAGGACCTGGTCATCACCGGCCGCACGCTCTTTGGCGCCGCTCCCTGCAAGGGCCAGGAGCTCGAGGAGCACTACTTTGGCGCAATCCGCCCCACCGTCTCGTCCTATATGAAGGACCTGGACAACGAGCTGTGGGCGCTCGGCATCCCCGCCAAGACTAAGCACAACGAGGTTGCCCCCTGCCAGCATGAGCTCGCCCCCGTCTATGGCGAGGTCAACGAGGCCATCGACCAGAACCTGGTCATGATGGAGAAGATGAAGCTCATCGCCTCCCGCCACGATCTGGTCTGCCTGCTGCATGAGAAGCCGTTCGAGGGCATCAACGGTTCGGGCAAGCACAACAACTGGTCGCTCGGCACCGAGTCCGAGAACCTGCTCGATCCGGGCGACACCCCGCTCGACAACCTGCAGTTCATCGTCTTCCTCACCGCGGTGATCGAGGCCGTCGACAACTATCAGGAGCTCCTGCGCGCTTCCGTCGCTTCGGCCGGCAATGACCACCGTCTGGGCGCCAACGAGGCTCCTCCGGCGATTATGTCCATCTTCCTGGGTGACCAGCTTACCGAGGTCGTCGAGAAGATCATCGACGGCAAGGCTTCCGTCCACGCCACGCGCGGCGTGCTCGACCTGGGCGCCGACACCCTGCCCAAGCTGATGCAGGACAACACCGACCGCAACCGCACCTCCCCGTTCGCTTTCACCGGCAACAAGTTTGAGTTCCGTGCCTGCGGCTCCGAGCAGAACGTCTCCGACTCCAACCTGGTGCTCGATGCTGCCGTGGCCAAGTCGCTCAAGTCCTTTGCCGATGCACTTGAGGGCACGCCCGAGGACAAATTCCAGGACGCTGCGCTCGAGTACTGCAAGAAGGTCCTGACCGATCACCAGCGCATCCTGTTCTCCGGCGACGGCTACTCCGACGAGTGGCCCGTCGAGGCCGAGAAGCGCGGCCTTGCCAACAACAAGACCACGGCCGACGCACTGCCTGCCTTTGTTTCCGATAAGGCCATCGCGCTCTTTGAGGAGACGGGCGTTCTGACCCGCGCCGAGGCCCAGTGCCGCTACGACTGCAAGCTCGAGAAGTACAACAAGCTCATGAACATCGAGGCTACCACGATGATTCGCGAGGCACGTCGTACCTATCGCCCGGTCATCACCGCCTATGCCACCAAGGTCGCTAAGGGCCTGGAGACAATCCGCGCCGCCGGTGCCGACGCTGCCATGCAGTGCGAGCAGAACACGCTCAACAAGCTCTGCAACGGCATCACCGCCATCAACGATTCCATCAAGGCTCTCGACGCCGTGCACCAGAAGGCCGAGACCCTCGATGGCCAGGAGCAGGCCAACGTGTACGCGCACGAGGTTGTTCCCGCTATGGATACGCTGCGCGCCGCCGTGGATGCCATGGAGGAGATCGTGGCAGCCGACTACTGGCCGGTCCCGACTTACGACGACATCCTGTTCTATGTGTAGAACGTAACTGACATATCGTCACGGTATTGAGCCGGGGTCCGCATCGCGCGGGCCCCGGTTTTTGTTTGCGAAGGACGCTTTGAAGCCCGTTTTACCGCCGATTTGCCGGGATCCGCACCCTGTCGGGTTCGAATCCCGGCGTATGGGTAGCAAAAAGCCCGCTACCGAATTGGTAACGGGCTTCTCAGATTCTGTGGTGCCCCCAGCGGGATTCGAACCCGCGATATCCACCTTGAAAGGGTGGCGTCCTTGGCCGCTAGACGATGGGGACAGCGGGAAAGAGTATAGCAGACTTTTTTGCCGGCGCGTATATCGTTGGCAAACTGGAAAACCACCACAAAGGTACCTGTCCCCTTTGTGGTGGTTGGGGCGTTAGGGGAGGAGCTTCATGGCGGCGTCGTGGGCGGCGTGCTCGTAGGTGTCGTCGAGGGGTTTGAGCGGCAGCAGGGCGGCGGCCTGTGTGTCGCCACGGCGCTCGAGGGCGTGCGCGATGAGCCAGTCGGCGAGTTCGGGGTTCTTGGGCAGCGCCGGGCCATGCAGGTACGTGCCGATGACACCCTTGTAGATGAGACCCTCAAAGCCATCGTCGCCGTTGTTGCCGGTGCCCGTGACGACGGACGTTCCGAGCGGCGTGGCATCGGCGTCCAAAAGCGTGCGGCCACCGTGGTTCTCGAATCCCACAAAGGGCTCGGGTGCCAGGTCGGTCTTGACGGCGACGTTGCCGATCAGGCGGTCGGAGCCGCGTACGGTCTCGGCGGCAATGACGCCCAGGCCCTCGATGCGATTTTCGCCCATATAGTACGAACGGCCGAGCAGCTGATAGCTGCCGCAGATGGCGAGCAGCGAACCGCCGTCCTCAACATAGGCTGCGACCTTGTCTTTTTGGGCGAGCAGCTCGTGTGCCACGGCTAGCTGGTCGCGATCGGATCCGCCGCCCATCATGACGATATCGGCATCATGCAGATCGAGCACCTCGCCCATGCGGACCTCATCCACGCGAACGGGGATGCCGCGCCAGGCGCAGCGGCGCTCGAGGGCGATGACGTTGCCGCCGTCGCCATAGAGGTTGAGGGCATCGGGATACAGGTAGACGATGCGCAGCGGGCGCGAGAGCTCGACTGGCGCGATACCGACAGGAAGAGCGCTGCCGTCGGCACGGACTGCGGCGCGGGCGGCAACCGTGGCTGCATCGGCACCCTTCAGCCCGTCGAGTTCTTTGACCAGCGGCGGGAAGGCCGTGTAGTTGGCGACGGCGTAGAAGGTGTCATCGGCGGCCTCGTCTGCCATGGCGCCAATTGCCTGCGCGACGTCCGAGATAATGGCGGCGTCGATGCCGGCGTACTTGAGGCGTACCTGCATGTCGTGCGCACGCGTGCCTCCGGCAAAGGCGACAAGATCCGGCGTGTCGGCGATGCGCTCGAAGTCGACATCGTAGATCCACGAGACATCGTGGCCGTCGGCATCGTTATCGTTTAGGAAGAAGGCGCAGAGCCTGCCACCTGCCGTTTTAATGGACTGGATCTGGCGATCGAAGCCCACGGGATTCTTGGCCAGGTTGGCCTCGACGGTGCGGCCGGCAATATCCCAGCGGCCCATGCGTCCGCCGGCGGGCACGTAGGCATTAAGCGTGGGCTGCAGGTGCGCCGCGTCCACGCCCAGCTCGTGCGCCGCAAAGAAGGCGGCGGCGACGTTATAGACCATGTACAGGCCGTTGTAGCGCGTGGCGATGTGCACGGCGGGCGCGTTGGCCTCGGGTCCAAAGGCCAGGTCAAAGCCGTAGCCGTCGCAGCCGAGCTCAACGCCCGTCACGCGGCGGAGCAGCGCGGGGCGACCCCAGCCGCACGAAGGGCAATGATAGGCGCCCAGCTGTCCGTACTGCACATAGTCGTATTCCAGCGGGGCGTTGCACTGCGAGCAAAAACGCGAGTCGCTAATGCGGTCGGACTCGGTGCCCGTGGCGCCGTCGATGCCAAAGGCGATGCTCGTGTTGGGGACGCGCGCGGCGATCGAGGCGCACAGCGGATCGTCGGCGTTGTAGATGAGCGTTGTCGTCGGAGAGAGCTCCAACGCATGGGCGATGACGTCTTGGGTATGGTCGATCTCGCCGTAGCGGTCTAGCTGGTCGCGGAACAGGTTGAGCAGCACAAAGTACGTCGGTTTGAGCTTGGGCAGAACGCGTACGGTGTAGAGCTCGTCGCACTCAAAAACGCCCACGCGCTTGCCGCTGCTGGTGTGCTTAAGGCTGCCGCGGGCCTCGAGCAGAGCACCCACCACACCAGGCTCCATATTGTTGCCGGCACGGTTGCACACCACGGTAGCGCCGCTGGCAGCAACGGCGTCAGCGATGAGGTTGGAGGTGGTGGTCTTGCCATTAGTACCGGTAATCACCACGCTGCGGTCGACCAGGCTCGCGAGGTCGCTTAGCAGCTCGGGGTCGATCTTCATGGCGATGCGGCCGGGAAGCACGCCACCCTGGCGTTTGAGGACAGAGCGCAGTCCCCAGCGGGCGATATCGCTCGAGGTGCAGGCGAGAGATGAGCGGAGGTTCATGAAGCCGTTCCTAACATAGATGACATGGTCGGGGCGATCGCGTCGCTAAAAGCCGTAGCGGCGCGCAAATTCCTGGGCGAGCTGCGATACATCTTCGCAGGCGTTGGCCCAGGGGGCAAAGTCGGGGGTGTCCGAGATAATGCCGTCGGCTTCCCAAACTGCCTGATGCGAAAGGTCCCAGGGGTCGTGCGGTTCGGGCCGGCAGGGAAGGTACGGTGTCTGATACATGGGGTTCAGCAAAAAGAACGCGCCGCCCTCGCAACGGTTAGCGAACTCACGCAGCGCACGCACCGCCGGGCGCATCTTGTTTGTTTTGAACAGCAAGATCGTGCGGGCGAGCAGGTACCAAGGAGAGTTTTCGAGTGCGTCTGCCCCCATCTGTTCCTCGAGCTGATGCGCCAGGGCAAAAAAGCCGTCCTGGTCTTCCAAGCGGGCGAGGGCAAGCAATACGGTGCCGGCGGCCCGGGTGGGATAGCCCTCCGCCTTAAGGACACGGCGAGCATAGTTGGCGGCGGCGCGGTAACGAGCGCTCGCCATGCACAGCTGCGAGATGGCCTCGAGTGTGTGAAGCCACCCGATAAGGGCCGGCTCGCTCACGGTAAGGTCCGCTGCGGTGACACCGTCGGCCAAAACATTATTGGCCCAATAGTGCGGGGCCTCCATATCAAACCCGGGCACGCTCTGTTGCAGGTAGTCGGCCGTGCTCGTCTCGAGCTTCATCAGGTCGCCCAGGCAGGCGTCGACGGGCGTGTCCGCCAAAATGATGGCGAGCAGCTGGGCATCGACGGCCAGCGCATCGACGCGGACGATCTTGAGCAGCTCATCACGCATGTCGTCGAACAGGCGGTTGCGCGTCTGCTCAAACTCCTCGTCGCTGCCCATGTCCTCGATGCGATGGAGCTCGTCGAGCAGGTGGCGATGAACGCCGGCATAGGACAGCAGTGCCTGGGCATGCTCGGCCTGCGCATACTTTTGAGGATTCGCGCTAATGTCGTTATGGACAAGCTCGCGTGCTGCATCGGTGAGCTCGGGGTGCGACGCCAGATAGGTGCGCTCCAGGTAGGCGGGGATGTAGACGCTCGGATCCATTAGAGGTCCCCTCCCTTAAATGGAAGCCCCTGCTCGGCCGCGCGCAGGATGCGCTCGTCGATCTGGGAGCGCACGATGTCGTTGGTGGCGATCCAGGCGGCAAAGCTGGCGTTGTCGGGGGCGCCCAGGCCCTCCTGCAGTACCGGCGTCGCCTCGGACAGCGCAAGGACAAGCTCGTCGGTGGAGCCTGCACCCACGTTGACGCGGGCATAGACGCCATCGGGAAACTCGGTTTGGAAGTAGAGCGCCTCGGCTGCGTGCGGGCACGAGCGCGCAAGGATGCGCAGGTAGTGTTCGGCGCCCTCGTAATCCAGCTCGCGCCAGGCAGCGCTCATCAGCGCGATGAGCGTCCACGGGTCCAAGTCGCGTTCTGCATCCTTGGGACGACGGCGCAGCGGCGTGTTGGCGAGATAGGGGACGGAGTGGGCAGAGCGAAAGCGCCTGAGCTCCTCAGCGGGGTATTCGAGCTTTGCCATGGCGAGCATTGCGGTGTGGCGGACGCCGGCAGGATCGTTGGGGGCAAAGTCGAGGCTGCGGTTTGCGGCTTCGAGCGACATGCGGTAGCGGCCGCTAATGAGCGCGCGCGATGCCAAGGCGGCAAGCCAGCGCAGGTAGGGACGGCGGGTCAGGTCGCCTGCGGCCTCGCGCTCGTAGGGGTCCTGCGCCGAGGCAATCTTGAGCGCCAGATCGTGCTCCACCTCGTCGCACTTGGACACCAGATATTGCACGTATTCCTCGTTGGAGTCAGCGGTGAGGGCGCACAACATGCGCTGCGCATCCCAGTTGGCCGGATCGAGTGCGGCGGCCTCGCGAAGCATGTTCTCGGCAGCGGCCTCTTCCTGCTCGGCTTGGGCATCGTCGGGGATAAAGGGAATGCGGTAGTCGACGGCCTCGACCACCTTGGCAATCAGATGCCCGGCGCGGTCGCGGTCGTGCACGATGAGCGGCGCGGGGTTGCGGGTGAATTGCTCCATCAGACGCTCGACGGCGGGGCCGTCGGTGAGCGGGATATTGTCGCGGCGCAAGGCCTCAAGAACGAGGCGATGGCAATCCTCTTGAATGGGATCGAATGCCATGGGGCCTCCTTTGCTGCGGTTAGGGTTCAAATGTCTCTATATAAGGTTCTAGTTTACCCGCATGTGGCACACCGGGGGTGCCGCACTTGGACATGCACCTTTGCACCACGAAGACGGATGTCGCACAAATGTCGGCGCCTTGGACGACTGAGTGGTATCACGGTGCCGCAAACGGTCGATTTTTGGCGGCGAACGGGGCGCATTTTGGAGGGGCACCGTCCTGCCCGGGATATGTGGTCAACCTTGATAAAACGTTTGCCCAGCTTGGGAGTATGAATGCCCCACAAGGGTCTTCAGGGATAGAAAAAACGTTTCATCATTGTTGGCTTTAGGTGAATAACTGACCAACCAGAACGGTAAAATAGTGTTTGTCTGAGCGTTGAGACGTTTAGACATCGTGCGTTGTCATCGCCGGCAACGCGCAAAACGGTCCTAACGGAGCCAATCGGGTGCTCCGTTATATACACAAGTCTAAGAGGGGCTTGTTTAGGAGGCACAGTATGGGACGTTTTACCAATCCTCGCGATCTGTACTTTGGTGAGGGCGCTCGCCACGAGGTGAAGAACCTCAAGGGCAAGAAGGCCATCATCGTTTCTGGCGGCAGCTCTATGCGCCGCGGCGGGTTCCTGCAGGACGTCGAGGCCGACCTCAAAGAGGCCGGCATGGAGGTCAAGCTGTTCGAGGGCGTCGAGTCCGACCCGTCCATCGAGACGGTCATGAAGGGCGCCGAGGCCATGCGCGAGTTCGAGCCCGACTGGATTATCGCCATCGGCGGCGGCTCGCCCATCGATGCCGCTAAGGCCATGTGGGTCTTCTACGAGTATCCCGAGGAGTCCTTCGACAACATCATCCAGCCGTTCAGCTTCCCCGAGCTGCGTCAGAAGGCTCATTTCTGCGCCATCTCCTCTACCTCCGGCACCGCTACCGAGGTCACCGCGTTCTCCGTTATTACCGACTACGCCAAGGGCATCAAGTACCCGCTGGCCGACTTCAACATCACCCCTGATGTCGCCATCGTCGACCCCGAGCTCACCTACACCATGCCCGCCAAGCTGTGCGCTCACACCGGCATGGATGCTCTGACCCACTGCATGGAGGCCTACGTTTCCACCTGCGCCTCTATGTTCACCGACGCCAACGCCCTGCACGGCATCCGCGAGATCGTCGAGTGGCTGCCCAAGTCCTATGCTGGCGACCATGAGGCCCGTCAGCACATGCACGAGGCTCAGTGCATCGCCGGTATCGCCTTCTCCTCGGGCCTGCTCGGCATCGTTCACTCCATGGCTCACAAGACCGGTGCTGCCTTCGAGAACGGCCACATCATCCACGGTGCCGCTAACGCCATGTACCTGGGCAAGGTTATCCAGTGGAACTCCAAGGACCCGCGTGCTGCTGAGCGTTACGCTTACGTGGCCAAGGAGATCCTGCACCTTCCCGGCGAGACCAACGAGGAGCTCATCGCTGCGCTCGTCCAGAAGATTCGCGACCTCAATGACCAGCTCAACATTCCGCAGTCCATCAAGGATTACGCGAATGGTGGCGTGAAGGTCGACGCCGAGAACCCGCAGATGGTTTCCGAGGAGGAGTTCCTCGCCAAGCTCCCCGAGATCGCCGCGAACGCCGAGCAGGACGCCTGCACGCCCGAGAACCCGCGTGAGACCAAGGCTGCCGACTTCGAGAAGATTCTCAAGGCCTGCTACTACGACACCGACATCGATTTCTAATCGACTCTTGTTATCGTAACGAGGGGCTCCGCACGTATCTGTACGGAGCCCCTTTCTTTTTTCTTTTAGAGAATGGGATAGTTATGGCTGCAATTTTCAATAGCCCCAGCAAGTACATCCAGGGTCCGGACGAGCTCGCCAAGCTCGGCTCCTATGTCGAGCCGCTCGGCGCTAAGGCCCTCGTCATCGTGACGCCTTCGGGCAAGAAGCGCGTCGGTGCCAAGATCGAGGGCGGTTTTGCCGAGGCTAAGGCCGAGCTGCTGTTTGAGGACTTTAACGGCGAGTGCTCCAAGGGCGAGGTCGATCGCCTGGTTGCGCTCGCTCGCGACAACGGTTGCGACATCATCGTCGGCGTCGGTGGCGGCAAGATCCTCGACACCGCGAAGGCCGTCGCCTATTACCTGGAGTCCCCGGTTATCATTTGCCCCACCATTGCTTCGACCGATGCCCCGTGTTCGGCACTTTCGGTGCTCTACACCGACGATGGCCAGTTCGATAAATATCTCTTCCTTAAGGCAAACCCCAACATTGTCCTGATGGATACGACGGTTATCGCGGCGAGCCCGGTGCGCCTGACGGTTTCCGGTATGGGCGATGCGCTCGCAACCTACTTTGAGGCCCAGGCGACGCATGATGCCGACGGTGGCACCTGCGCTGGCGGCAAGGGCGGCATGGCCGGTCTGGCGCTCGCCAAGCTCTGCTACGAGACGCTTATGGCCGATGGCGTCAAGGCCAAGGTCGCGCTGGAGAAGGGTGCGCTCACGCCTGCCGTCGAGCATATCATCGAGGCCAATACGCTGCTTTCGGGCATTGGCTTTGAGAGCTCGGGCCTTGCTGCTGCTCATGCCATCCACAATGGCCTGACGATGCTGCCCGAGTGCCACGGCATGTATCACGGCGAGAAGGTCGCCTTTGGCACCATCGTTCAGCTGGTACTCGAGGATGCTCCGACTGAGAAACTCGAGGAAGTCTTGGGCTTCTGCATTGAGCTGGGCCTGCCGGTCACGATGAAGGAACTTGGCGTTGCCGAGCTTACGCGCGAACAGGCCATGATTGTTGCCGAGGCCGCCTGCGCGCCCGATGACACCATGTGCAATATGCCGTTTGAGGTGACGCCCGAGATGGTCGCAAACGCCATCCTGGGTGCCGACGCGCTGGGACACTACTATCTCATGGATGAGTAAATCAAGCTAAGGAAGGGGCAAAGCCAGCAGACGGCTTTGCCCCTTTTTGCTATGGTGCAAACTAACCTGACCCCATCGCACCAAGTTGGTGCAAAGGGGTCAGGTTACTTTGCACCAATCGTTGTTTGATGAAGGGCGGATTCTCGTATGGCGCTTCCTATGGTTTACGGCGGTCCCGGCCGGTATGTTCAGGGGCCGGGCGAACTTTCGCGTCAGGGCAGGTATTTGTCATGGTTGGGCTGCGCTGCCTATGTCTTGTTTGACCAGGGCGCCGAGGATCGGCTGTGCAGGCAGATCGTCGATGGATTTCTGGATGAAGATCTAAGCGAGCCGTTCTTTAAGATTTACAACGGTCCGTGTACGGAAGATGCCGTTGTCGAAATGGCCAAGGAAGCCCAGGCCGAGTATTGCGACATGGTGGTGGGCATTGGCGGCGGCAAGATGCTCGATATCGCAAAGGCCGTTGCGTTTTATGCTGAGCTGCCGTTGTGCGTATGCCCCACGGCGACTTCGATGGACGGTCCGTGCAGTGCGATTTCGGTGCTGTATCACGAGGATGGGTCGTTCGACCGCTACCTGATGCTCGAGAAGAATCCAGATCTGGTCGTGGTCGATACCAACGTGGTCGCGGCGGCCCCACTGCGTATGACGGTCGCTGGCATGGGCGATGCGCTGGCAACGTACTTCGAGGCGCGTTCGTGCGCCGCGGCGCACGGCGCCAACGAGCACGGTGGCACGCCGGGGCACTTGGCCCTGGTTGCGGCTCGTGCCTGCTATGACACACTCATGGAGTGCGGCGTCGCTGCCAAGCGCGATCTCAAAAAGGGCCGTATATCGCCGGCGGTTGAGCGCCTGATCGAGTGCAATATTCTGCTCTCGGGTGTTGGCTTTGAGAGCGGTGGCCTAGCGCTTGCCCATGCCATCGCCAACGGCCTGACGATTCTGCCCGAGTGCAAGGCCATGCATGGTGAGGCCGTGGCATTTGGCCTGGTGGTGCAGCTGCGCCTGGAGCGTGCGCCCGAGCTTGATCAGGTGCTCGAGTTTTGCCGGCGCGTCGGTCTGCCGACGACGCTCGAGGAGCTGGGCCTTGGCGAGATTTCCGATGCCGATCTGCTGAGCGTTGCGGACGCAACTTTTAAGAACGAGCGTAACATGGCCAACGAGCAGGCCAAGGTGACCAAACAAAAGCTCGTGCAGCTCATGCGCGAGGCATAGTTTGGCGCTTGATTGGCCTTGTGCAATCGAGGCGGCGATAGGCCATGGGCTATTTGCCGCAAAGATGCTCCGCGTGTAATTTGCCCGAGGCGTGGGCCGATAGCGTATCATTATCTCTTGCTTGTTTGCACTGCTCAGGGAGGGGCCGCGCATGGCGCAGGAACACGATCTGTTTGATGACATTATCGAGATCAGCAAGGGTTTCGACTTTCTTAAAAACCCGCTTGGCGGTGTGACCGATGCGCTCGATCCGTCGGCGCCGCAGTGGAATCCTGCTGACTACAAGGAGCGTCCGCGCGGCAACACCATTCCGTGCTTGACCTGCAAAAACGAAAAGAGTGGCTGCACCGCGTGCATGGACGTGTGCCCGGTCAACGCCATCGAGGTCGAGGAAGATGCCATCGAGATCCTCGATTCCTGTCGCAAGTGTGGCCTGTGCGCCGCTGCCTGTCCGACTGAGGCGATCATCTCGCCGCGCCTGGCGCCCAAAAACCTGTATGACGACATTGTCTCGGCAGCTACGAGCCACGAGACCGCCTACGTTACCTGCACGCGTGCCCTTAAGCGCATGCCGCGCGAGAACGAGGTCGTCGTAGCCTGCGTGGGCGATATTACAGCCGAGACCTGGTTCTCGGTACTGGCCGACTATCCCAACGTGAGTGTGTATCTGCCGCTGGGCGTGTGCGATAAATGCCGCAACACCGGTGGCGAGGACATGCTGGGCGAGGCGATTGCGAAGGCCGAGGAATGGGCTGGTACGGGTATGGGCCTGGAGGTCGACCCCAAGAGCCTCAAATGCCATAAGCGCCGCGAGTACGAGCGCAAGGAATACATGGAAAAGATCGCCCGTACCACGGGCCTTACCGTGACAAAGCTCAACCCGGCGACGGCGGCACTGGCTTCGGTGACGCAGAAGCTCAAAGCCCATCGCCATCAGATTACCCAGCTGGAGCGCACACTCAACACCATGTGCGGTACCACGACGACCAAGCGTCGCCGCTCGCTCACCCATGGGCGCCAGCTGGTACTCTCGACGCTGCAAAACCACCCCGAGCTTGCCCAGAACATGCAGGTGAGCACGCCGGAGTGCGATTTTGACAAGTGCACGTCGTGCGGCGAGTGCGTCAATGTATGCCCCACGTTCGCCTGCGATTTGGTGGGAAGCGGCCGCTTTGCGTTGGAGTCCACGTATTGTTTGGGTTGCGGAGCCTGCGTCAAGGTTTGTCCCGAACATGCGCTCAAGCTGGTCGAACACGATGCGTCCAACTTGGTTGTCGTCGACCCCGAAGCCGAGGAAAAGGCCGCCCAGAAGGCGAAGGCTCACGAAGAAGCTGAGAAGGTCAAGGCCGAGGCAAAGGAAAAGCTCAACAAGGTGCTCGACCAGGTGGAAAAGCTCGCAGACTAGTCGGCGACCCCAATCTCTGCTTCATTTGCGCCGCCGTGGCGCCCGGGTTCGCCTGGATGCTGCGGCGGCGCTATACTTATGCAGTTTGAAGTACCTGTATCAAAAGGAGCTGTCGTGTCCCTTTCCATCGGTATCGTGGGCCTGCCCAACGTGGGCAAGTCGACGCTGTTCACCGCGCTTACCAAAAAGACCGGCCTTGCCGCCAACTACCCGTTTGCCACGATCGACCCCAACGTGGGTATCGTCGATGTGCCCGATAGCCGCCTGCAAAAGCTCGCCGACATCGTCAACCCGGGTCGCATTGTGCCGGCTACGGTCGAGTTCGTCGACATCGCAGGTCTGGTGAAGGGCGCTAACGAGGGCGAGGGTCTGGGCAACCAGTTCTTGGCAAACATCCGCGAGACCGACGCCATCTGCGAGGTCGTGCGCTACTTTAAGGACCCCAACGTCATGCGTGAGGTGGGCCGCACCGGCGAGTTCGTCGATCCCGCCGGCGATGCCGACACCATCATGACCGAGCTCATCCTGGCCGACATGGGCACGCTCGAGAAGCAGCTGCCCAAGCTCGAGAAGGAGGCCAAGCGCGACAAGGAGCTCATGCCCAAGTTTGAGGTCGCCAAGCGTCTGCTTGCCTGGCTCAACGAGGGCAAGCGCGCCGCATCCATGGAGATGACTGACGAGGAGCGCGCCGCCGCCAAGGGCCTGTTCCTGCTCACCATGAAGCCCATCCTGTATGTGGCCAACGTGGACGAGGATATGCTCAACGAGGACCTGGCGCCCATCGATGGCGTCAAGCCGCTGCCGATCTGCGCCAAGATTGAGGCCGAGCTTTCCGAGCTCGATCCCGAGGACGCTGCCGACTACCTGGAGAGCCTGGGCCTGGAGCAGCCCGGCCTGGACGTGCTCGCGCAGGCCGCCTACAAGCTGCTTGGCCTGCAGTCGTTCTTTACGGCTGGTGAGATGGAGGTCAAGGCCTGGACGGTTCGTCAGGGCGCAACCGCTCCGCAGGCCGCCGGCGTCATCCACACCGACTTTGAGCGCGGCTTTATTAAGGCCGAGGTCATTGGCTACGACGATTACATCGAGCTCGGTGGCGAGCAGGGCGCCAAGGCCGCCGGTAAGCTGCGTATCGAGGGCAAAGAGTATGTCATGGCCGATGGCGACGTCGTGCACTTCCGCTTTAACGTGTAAGGACGACGCATATGTTTAAATATGGCAAAAAAGCTGGCTACATGGGTATTGCGTTGCTCGTACTTGCGGTGATTCCGCTGGTGGTCGCAGCGTGTGTTATCCCCAACATTGGTCCCGAGGTGGCAACGAAGTTTAACGCGGCCGGTGAGGTGACGCGCTGGGGCAAGAGCTACGAGCTGCTGGCACTGCCGGTGCTCAACCTGCTGCTGAGCGTGGCGACGTACTTTACGGCAGGACGCCAGGCTAAAAACAATGATGACTCCGCCGCCATGGCGCGCATCGTGTGCGAGCGCTACCTGCGAAACGGCTGCATCACGGGCGTGTTCCTCAACGTAATCAACGTCTACTTTATGTATTCGGCGATAACCGGCACGGGCTTTGGCTTTGGTTTCTAGCTAGTCCTTTTAGGCAACGAGCCTGCACGCATATTCAATGGCTGCTGCGAGGCCGCCGCTCGATCGTGGTTTAAAGACCATGTCGGCGGCGGCCTCGTTTTCGTATCCGGCGCCGCGAAGGGCGAGCGCGATACCGGCTTCTAAAAGGAGCGGCAGGCCGCGTTGGCTGGTTGCGATTACGGCAGCCTGATTGAGCGAGCAGCTGTGCGCTTGGCATTGGATGGCAAGTTCGCCTTGCGCCGGGCAAGGGACCAGAACGGCGGCGACGCGACTTGATAGTAATGCAAATGCTGTGCGCTCATCGGGCGAAAGGCATTCGGCTTCAACGACGACGAGCTTGGGCGGTGCGCTGTTTGTGCGAAGCGTGGCTCGGTACATGCGGACCGAAGAACCCGACATAGAAAACTCCTGTGTATTCGGCAAAACGTAAACTATAGTTTACGTTTTTGTTCAGCTCCATTTCAAACTCGGCTGCATGGACGAACGTGCGAAACAGATTCTTGGCAGGCGGGTCGAAGAGACACGCAGGGACCTTGGTATCTCCAAGGTTGATTTTTGTGTGGCGACAGGAATCAGCCGACCCTACCTCGACCGAATCGAAGATGGGACGGCAAATTTCACGCTCAAGGTTCTATTTAAGATCGCGCCCGCACTCGGCATGACGGTGTCAGAGCTTCTCGAGGGGATCGAATAGGGGATACCCGTCGACAACTGAATTACGCCATCGGGATGCGGTCGTGGTTGACTTGGCTGTAGAACAGGCGCTGGATCTCGGCGGCATCGCGTGACTGGCCGAGTGCCCACATGGTTTTGGCCACGAGTGTCTCGGTGGTCATATCATCGCCGCGCAAAATACCCGGATGGTCGGCGTAAGCACGGCCGACCTCATAAACACCCAGATCGAGGCCCTCTTCGGGGACCTGTGTGGTCATAACGACGGTGCGGCCCGAATCGACCCAGCGGAAAATTGCCTCTTGGAACGATTCGCCCGATTCACCAAACTCGGGGATACCGCCAATGCCAAAGGTCTCCAGAATCACGGCGTCGTAGCTATCGGCAAGGGCGTCGAGGATGCCCGGGTTTACGCCGGGCGTAAGCTTGAGTACAAATACGCGCGGGTCGATGCTGTCGTAGAAGCGCACCGGGTTTTCGCCCTGATGCGTGCCGTGAAGCCCGTTGCGCACGATGCGGTCGTTGCGGATATAGGCGATGGGCGGATAGTTGACGCTAATGAACGCGTTAAAGCTCATAGTGCGCTGTTTGCGGGCGCGCGTGCCGGCAATGGCGACGCCGCCAAACACGATCGAGACGTCGTGCGAATGCTCGTCGAGCGCATAGAGCAGGCTCTGGTACAGGTTGAGCTTGGCATCGGTAAAGGGATTGCCCATGGGCTTTTGCGAGCCGGTGAGTACGATGGGCTTGGGGCTGTCCTGAATCAGATAGGAAAGCGCCGCCGCTGTGTAGCTCATGGTGTCCGTGCCGTGCAGGATCACAAAGCCGTCGTGGTCGGCATAGCCTTCGACGATGACGTCGCGGATACGCATCCAGTCACTGGGGCGCATATTGGTGCTGTCGATGTTCATGGGCTGCACCACGTCGAGCTCGCAGAGGCCCGAGATCTCGGGGACGCTCTGGGCGAGCTCCTCACCGGTCAGGGCGGGGGAGAGGCCGTTGCCGTCCTCGGTCGATGCGATGGTGCCGCCCGTGGCGATGAGAAGGATGCGCTTCATGCTGGTATTCCTATCGTATTTGCCGCCGCAAAGGCGGAGTCGTTCGGCAGTATTGTGGCACAGGGCGTCCAATGTTCAAACGTATTACATCATCTGTAACGTTTGGTAACACTTCAATCGCCGTCAAATAGGGCCCCGGTCGTGCGTTTGCCGTGCGCTGATGGCTGCGAGGGACGAGAAACCCCATATAACGTGTACACTATGAAAGTTATTTTCGTTCATTCACGCGGGTGGGCACCGGCTCCCCGCCAACAAGAGGGGGAAACCATGGATCAAAAGGCTTCCGCAAAGGTCCTCGTACTCGACTTTGGTGCGCAGTACGGTCAGCTCATTGCCCGTCGCGTCCGCGACCTCAACGTGTATTCCGAGATCGTTCCCTGCGACATCTCGGCCGATGAGATTCGCGAGATGAACGCCTCCGCGCTCATCCTTTCTGGCGGCCCGGCCTCCGTGTACGCCGAGGACGCTCCGTCCATCGATCCCGCCATCTTCGACCTTGGCCTTCCCGTCCTTGGCTTTTGCTACGGCCATCAGATCACGGCCGTGACGCTCGGCGGCAAGGTCGGCCATTCCGAGGTGGGCGAGTACGGCCGCGCCACCATCACGCGCACGGCCGGCGCCAAGCTCTTTAACTCCACGCCTATGGAGCAGACCGTGTGGATGAGCCATCGCGACGCCGTTTCCGAGGTGCCCGAGGGCTTTACCGTTACCGCCAGCACCGACGTGTGCCCGGTTGCCGCCATGGAGTGCGTCGAGCGCAAGATTTTCACCACGCAGTTCCACCCCGAGGTCAAGCACTCCGAGTACGGTCAGCAGCTGCTGAGCAACTTCCTGTTTGAGATCTGCGGCCTGGAGCCCAACTGGAGCATGGACAACCTGGTCGAGACCATGACGGCAGACTTCCGCGAGAAGGTCGGCGACGACCGCGTGATCCTGGCCCTGTCCGGCGGCGTCGACTCCTCTGTCGTGGCCGCTCTGGGCGCTCGCGCCGTAGGCAAGCAGATGACCTGTGTGTTCATCAACCACGGCCTGCTGCGTAAGAGCGAGCCCGAGCAGGTGGAGGAGGTCTTCACCAAGCAGTTCGATGTCGACTTTATCCACGTCCACGCCGAGGACCGTTATGCCGAGCTTCTGGCCGGCGTGACCGAGCCCGAGGAGAAGCGCCGCATCATCGGCACGCAGTTCTGGAAAGAGTTCTTCGCCGTGGCGCAGCAGCTCGAGACCGATGGCAAGCCGGTCAAGTACCTGGCTCAGGGCACCATCTACCCCGACATCATCGAGTCTGGCGCTCGCAAGACGGGCGGCAAGACGGCCACCATCAAGAGTCATCACAACCTGATCCCGTTCCCCGAGGGTGTGCACTTCGACCTTATTGAGCCGCTCGATCACTTCTTTAAGGACGAGGTCCGCGCGCTTGGTTTGGCACTTGGCCTGCCGGGTCATATCGTGTTCCGCCAGCCTTTCCCGGGCCCGGGTCTGGCCATCCGCATCATCGGCGCGGTCGACAAGGAGAAGCTCGAGATCCTCAAGAATGCCGACGCCATCGTGCGCGAGGAGCTCGATGCCTACAACCAGCGCCTGTTTGAGCAGACCGGCGAGCGCAACTCCGAGCACAGCTGCTGGCAGTATTTTGCGGTCCTGCCCGACATCAAGTCCGTTGGCGTTATGGGCGACGAGCGCACCTATCAGCGCCCGATCATCTTGCGCGCCGTGGAGTCCAGCGACGCCATGACCGCCGACTGGGCCAAGCTGCCCTACGACGTTCTGGCCCGCATCTCCGGCCGCATCGTTGCCGAGGTCCCTGGCGCCAACCGCGTATGCTACGACATTACGTCCAAGCCGCCCGCGACCATCGAGTGGGAATAGGCCGATAGGGTTCTGACCTGCACTTTTGAGTGCCGCACTGTGCTGCTGAGTTTCGTTTCGTATGAGAGTCACGGCAAAGCCACCAGCGACATTGGTGAGTAAATCCGATTATCGAGCCTCCGTTCCCATGTTGGGACGGAGGCTTTTACTTTGCCGTTTTACTCCCTTTCACCTGCGATTTCGCTATTTACTCCCCGTGTTTCAAGACGACAAGGCACGGGGCGGTATTCGGAGGAATGGGAGTAAGGATTCATCCCAAGTGAGTGGACGCGCGGTTTTTGTCCCCGAGGGCGAAACGAGGCCGTTTCGGGGTCCGCGAAACTCAAATCAAACTCAACAGGCTTTTTGGCGGTCTCTGCACAGCGTTTTCCCAGGTCGTTAATAGGGAGTAAAGAATCTCGCCGTCCCAATGAGGGGAGTATCCAGGGGAAATGCCGCCGTATGCCGTCATATTCTATTTTTGATACTGATAAACTGGAATTTTCAAATTAATCTTTGCAAATAACCTTTGAATCTTCACCATCAAATACAATTCCCTGACGGTTGTTAATTGGGCATAGATTCAAATCCGAAAACTCAGTCATTATTTTCTCGGTAGCTTTCTTAAATGGTGCTGTAAGATAATGCGGAAGAACATGGAAATCAATCAAATCAAGCCCTGCATCATCTTCTTGTGAGTAGTCCTCTGGCTTTTCATCCATTTGCTCGATATATTGGATGCTTGGGGCGCATATAATTGCGCCTGCCGACTCGCCGATCATCAATTTTCCATTTGCCAATTCCTTTTTCAGTAGCCCATCAGTTCCCGTTTTACGGAGCTGGTCCATAAGAAAGAAAGAATTTCCGCCGGTAAAATATATAACATCTGCTTCTTCAAAAACAGACTGTATCGTTGAATAAGCCTCCGTTGAAATATCAATTTCAGTTACGATTGCTCCCAACTTTTTGAATAATTTTCGAGCCGAGCCGACATAGCCGGTGTAGCCTTCACGCAGTGAAGCTGTTGGAATAAATGCGACTTTCTTATTTTCAATTTCTTCCTTTATCAGACTTCCCACACTTGAAAAGTGCGAACATAATAATAGTTTCATCAATATTCTCCTTTATAAATTCCATTTGTCGCTCAAAGGGTCTGCAAATTTAATCCCGTTGTACTGTTCTGGGTGATATTCCTTTGCATATGCGGCAGGAATTAAAACCTTTTCTTCGGTCAGTATTTCCGCTATGGCTCGTGGACTTTTCCCTCATTGGCAAGCAGAAAGATACGCTTTACCACCTCAGAAGCCACAGGATCAACCACAAGCGTTTGTTTGTCGGTCGGTAATCGGTTACATCTCTGGTGCCCGCATTGTAGCACGCGCGGATTTACGATGTTGATCGCCGGCGCCTAGACGGAGATGAAGGCGGTTCGATCTAGGTCAAGCCGGTCGCTCAATCATGAAACGGCCGATGGCCGCGTTCATTAGCTCACGACCGATTCCCTGAAGATAGAAGGCGCCCACGAGGACACCTGCAGGCTATCTTCGAACTACTTGGTTTGGGGCAGACGGAGGAAGAAAATAGGGCAGAACCGCTTTCACGATCCTGCCCCGCAAACCCGAGGGTTTCTAACTGGCTCCATTATTCCGGGCTTCTCAGTTCTGTCATTGACCCAGGTATCACCCGTCTCCTATAGCGAGTGAATATAAAAATAGGGCAGAGTCGCTTGCGCAAGTCCGCCCCTAAAACCGTGAAGGTTTTGCTATCTGCAGGCTATTCTACCAACCCGAGCGATTCTGTCAACCTGCGAAGGAACTCGAGCGCGGAGCGAGCTGCGGCGTCGGGCCCCTTGTCGGGCAGCGCCTCGGTTTCGCCGTCGGCCCTGGCGAACATCCCGGCGAGCTCGGATGCGGCGCGCGAGCGCGAGGAGCCCTCGGGTACCAAGCCGGAGTGCGCCACGAGCACGGTCGCGACCTCCTGCATGGCCGTGTTCCCCATCCACTTCCTCCTGGTCGCCTTGGGAATTCCCACGGCGGCGACCCTTCGGGAGACGCCGCTGGACGCCGAGCCCCGGGCGGCGCCCCTCTCGGCGAAGCAGTTGATCAGGCACGAGCCGTGCGCGGCGCAGTTGCGGACGGACTTCACGCGCTTGAGGTCGTAGTGGGAGGCCTCGAGGCGCCTGTCGCCCCATCGCCTGGCGCAGAAGCGCACGAAGTCGATGAGGGTGCCGAACGAGGTGAGCTCAAGGAAGGCCCAGGCAGGCATGTCGCCGGAGTACTTCGCGTAGAGGCTCGAGCTGTAGGGGCTGCGGCCGCTCATCTTGAGCTCGCGCAGGCGGTACTCCCTGTTTGCAGCGGTAAGCGATGCCATGTAGTCGGCCACGATGGCGTAGCCGTCCTCTCCGCGGTCCTCCATCTCGCGAAGCAGTGTCACCTTCTGGAAATGCTCGATGTCGAGCGTCATGCCGAGCAGGGCGTGGCGCAGCTCCTGGTCGAGCGCCGCGAGCAGGCGCAGCTGGCCGAAGTCGAGGTCTACGTAGCGGCCGTCGCGCGGGCCTCCCTCGTATTTCGAGAAGAGTTTGCGGTAGGATGCGAGCTTGAAGAAGTTGCACTTGTCGCGCAGGTAGTCCGCGGCCTCTTCCTCGGAACACAGCTCGAAGGCTACGCCCTTCTGCTTGAGGTGCTCTATCTGCTGCTCGATCGTGAGGATCGGCTTCCTATCGTGGGGTTCGGCCATGCTCGGTCTCCTGTCATTGATTTGAGAATCCTATTCTACCAGCATGTTTGCCCTGAATCCTGAAGGCCCGTTCGCCAACTCATAAGCAAGCCACCTGAGACTACTCACTTTGTTCACGAATGGCGAAGACCTGCGACCTGGGGTTTTGCAAATGGCGCGCAAGCCACCCGCGTTAATTCACTTGCGATTGCAGCTGGCAGCTTGCAGGCAAAAGGGCGGTTGAGTGGTGGCGCGCGCAGACGTGGTGTAAGAGCGTCCCGAGGTCCGTCGCTGCAA